>NZ_JBITPH010000004.1:0-140741 GCF_050467685.1 Paenibacillus sp. NRS-1782 | reverse complement strand
CGGCTCTGTCAGAAAATAATGACATCCTTACATGACTTCTCCAATTCTCGACCTGTCAATGGCTGAAAATCGAAGAATGAGTGAGTAAACAAGAGAAAATATTAATTTATAGTGGGAGGAATTGTGATGAAAAAGCAAGAAATTTTACGATATCGCTTGGAAAAGAACAGACAGAAGCTCTACGATCTTCAAAAAGAACACGGATTGGATGATGCCCGTGTGCTCAAGCAATCTATGCTTCTCGACGAACTCATCAACCAATACAATCGGACCTTCTATACACATATAAACAAGCCGACTGCTTAAAAGCAATCGACCTCTGAGCGAGAAACTTTTGGCGGGTGACTCGCTCTATTATTTATCATACATCCCTTAAATCAGAATGATTCATATTAAAAATGTACAGCCTGCGTTGCAAGCAAACGTACAAAACGCTTACCGAGCATTTCATTGTGGTGGGCAACGATTTGTTCGCCACTCAGCCCCCAGTTCCTTTAGCACATCGCCCAATTCGGTTTGGTAAAAGCTGTCCCAGGACGATTTACGAACAATTCATACATAAACATAGCCTGCTGTACGTCAATCATGAGTAAAATGTTTTGTTACACCCATCTTACCGTAGCATGTCTTCATGTCTTGCGGCGACATAAGGTGAACTATATAATAAAGGACAAGTTGGAGCGGTCCGATTCGGACGAAAGGTGATTAAAATATATGACAATTTCGCAGGAACAGTTTACGTTCCGTTCTGCCGGAGAGGCGCAGACCGGGGCTTTGGCAGGTTTTTTGGCAGCCAAAGCGGTTCCCGGAACGGTGATCGTGCTGGATGGAGATCTGGGAGCGGGCAAAACCGCTTTTTCCAAAGCCTTTGCCAGTCATCTGGGTGTCCCGGGTATCGTAAACAGCCCAACCTTTACGCTCATTAAGGAGTATGAAGGCCGATTGCCCTTGTACCATATGGATGTATACCGTATTACACAGGATGAGGCAGAGGATCTTGGGCTGGACGAATATTTTTACGGGACAGGCGTATGTCTGATCGAATGGGGCAGTATTATACCGGATATGTTGCCGGAGCAGCGGCTTCACATGTATATAGAAACAACGGATGTGGAGGAGCGCTTGATTCACCTTACCGGGTATGGCGAGCCTTATGAACAATGGTGCCGCAGTTTGCGGGAGAATGGAGTTTGAAGCATGCACAGAGAGCATACAGATGAGAATGTAAAGCCGCGTGAGCGTTTTTTGGCGTTAGATACAGCGACGACCGTGATGGCGGCAGCCCTGATGGACGGAAAAGAGTTACTGGGAGAAAGCAATGTCTATGGCGAACGCAATCACTCGGTGCACGTGATTTCCGAATTAAAACGGCTTCTGAACGAAGACGGGCTGACACGGGATGATGTAGACGGCATTGCGGTGGGTGTCGGACCGGGGTCCTACACAGGTATTCGCATTGCCGTGACCGCAGCGAAAACACTCGCTTGGGCATGGGGCGTCCCGGTGACATCCGTATCCACTTTGCATGCGCTGGCCTGGGGCGGTTGGAGTCGCGGCACCGAGTCGCAGGAGCAAGAAGCTGGAAATGAGTCAGCAAGTAAGCACTTGGCTGGAGAGCAGGCGACAGACTGGATCGTTCCAGTGCTGGATGCGCGGCGTGGGCAGGTTTACACAGGCTTGTTCGCTGTGAATATGGACGGCGATAGAGGGATTCCACAGCGTCTGGAGTCGGATGCGATCCGGCTGATGGCCACTTGGACCGAGGATCTGCTGCAACGACTGGAGGCTTTGCCGTCCGAAGAGCGCCCTGCGGTCATTTGGCTGGTCGGTGAAACGGCGGTTCACGCAGAAACAGCCGAGCGCCTGCGTGCATGGAGCGAGCTTCGTATCGTACCTTATGAGCTGGAAGGAAGATGGGTTGGCCGCCTGGGGGCGGATAAGCTGCTTCGTCAGGAACATGACGAGCTACATACGCTGGTTCCAAACTATACCCAGTTGGCGGAGGCGGAAGCCAATCTGCTTCGTCAGCGCTGAAGAGAGCGGTGAACAACATGGCAAAGAACATACAACGGGAAGAAAAGCTGGAGTTTCGACTGATGCAGCTGGACGATATTCCCGATGTGCTGGCGATTGAGCATGAAGCGTTCACGCTACCGTGGACGGAGGAAGCGTTCCGCAATGAATTGACGATGAATCATTTTGCTAAATATATGATTATGGAGCTGAACGGACAGGCGATCGGCTACGCAGGGATGTGGACGATTATGGACGAGGCTCATATTACGAATATTGCTGTTCGTGAGGCCTATCGCGGGCGCAAGCTTGGAAATAAGCTGCTGGACGAGTTAATGCAAACCGCCTCTTATCTGGGGATGGAACGCATGACGCTGGAGGTACGAGTGACGAATCGGATTGCTCAGGGCTTATATGAGAAAAAGGGCTTTAAGCCAGCGGGTGTTCGCAAGGGCTATTATTCGGATAATAACGAGGATGCCGTGATCATGTGGGCGGATCTTCCCACACATGAGGCATCCGGTGAACAGGAAGGAAGCGTGCAGAAGCAATGACGCAAGAGGAAAAAGCAGGTACAGGCGCCGCCTCTGGTGAGCCTTGCTATATATTGGCAGTGGAGACGAGCTGTGACGAGACAGCTGTGTCCGTCGTGAAAAATGGCACTGAGGTGCTTTCTAACCTGATTTCCAGTCAGATTGAAACACATAAAGCCTTTGGCGGAGTTGTGCCGGAGGTGGCATCCCGCAAGCATGTGGAGAGCATTACCTACATGCTGGACGAGGCCATGCAAGCATCGGGAATTACGCCCCGCGAGCTTTCGGCGGTAGCCGTGACGCAAGGGCCGGGACTGGTTGGTGCGTTGCTGGTGGGCATTGTTGCTGCCAAGAGCGCCGCTATGGCATTCGGCAAGCCGTTGATTGGAACACATCATATCGCAGGACATATTTATGCCAATCAGCTGGAGCATACAATTGTATATCCGTGCATCGCTCTGGTCGTATCGGGTGGGCACACGGAGCTGGTATGGATGGAGTCCGAGGGTCATTTTCACCTGATTGGGCGCACGCGGGATGATGCGGTTGGGGAAGCCTATGACAAAGTAGCACGGGCTATTGGATTTCCGTATCCCGGTGGTCCGCACGTAGACCGAACGGCTCATGAATCGGAGGAAGCAATCACTTTGCCCCGTGCATGGTTGGAGCCGGATTCTTATGATTTTAGCTTCAGCGGCTTGAAATCGGCGGTGCTGAATGTGATCAACCAGACGAAAATGCGCGGAGAAACTGTTCATGCCGGAGCTATCGCAAGAGGCTTTCAAGAATCGGTCGTCGAGGTGCTGGTAGAAAAAGCGATTCGTGCTATGCGTGAATACGGTGCGAAGCAGCTACTGCTATGCGGCGGTGTTGCTGCCAATCGCGGACTGCGGACGGTACTTCGCGAACGTTGCGAGCGTGAAGGTATCGAGTTACTTGTGCCATCTATGAAATATTGTACGGATAATGCAGCCATGATTGGTGCCGCAGCTTACGCCAAGTGGAAGCGCGGAGAATTCACCTCGCTGGACATGAAAGCTGATCCCGGGCTGTCTCTGGAGGAGTGGTCCGTTCAATCTTAAATGGAGAAGCATTGTGCTGGTGAGTAGAAGGTAAGTGAAGAAAGTAGATTGGGACGCGGCTCGTTTGGGTCGTGTCTTTTTATGCTTCATAATAAGCTAAATGCCTATATGTACTCTACATTTCGTTGACTTAATCATTTATGAATTGGATTCAGATCTATATATAAAATTCAATAGGTATAAATACAGGATTTTGAGCAGGTGAAGCTTCGTGTCTAATTTCCCCCGCATCGTTCGTCATGATGCTGCACGATTTTTCAGCATTCATCAAAAAAAACTAAAATTTAATACTCCTCGAACAATGATATGATTTGTCAAGTTGTGAACAAAGTTATCCACATATCCCGTCCGAAATGTGGATAATTAAGCTCAAAGCAAGCAGCTTAAGACTTTTTTAGGATACAAGAATAGGGGACATTATGTATCTTTAGATTTTGTGAAATCTGTGGATAATGTGGATAAAAGGGTGGATAAAAATGGTTTTCATATGAAAATGGCTTTTTATCAATAAAAAAATGGCCCCAAAGGCCATTTTTCAATACATTCCATGCACATATTCTGTGGATATCTTTGTGTATAAAAAGATGAATGGGGCAAATGTGAAATTTTTAAGGCCATAATGGTGAAGCAGATCTTACTCCTCTAACAGTTCCTCCCATGAAGCGTAGGTTGCTGTCAATTCCTGCTTGCGTGCGTCAAGTTGTGTCTGAATATCCTGAAGCGCCGTGTAATCCTGATAAACCTCTGGCAGAGTCATTTGCTCCTCCAGCTTGGTAATTTGTTCTTCCAGCTCTTTAATCTGATTCTCCAGTGTCTCCAGCTTGCGCTGGCGACTGCGTTCCTCGCTCTTGGCTTGTTTGTCTGCGGCATAGGCTGCTGCACCTGTTTTGGATGCTGTCTCATTCGTTGCGGATATAGATGATACTTTGCTTCGCGTTGCCTGACTGGACTCCAGAGCTTCCTGCGCAATTTCCGCCAGCTCCTGCTTTTTGTCTACATAGTCATCATAATTCCCCAGGAAATGTTCTATTCCGCCAGGATGAAGCTCAATGACACGTTCCGCCATTTTGTTGAGGAAGTAACGGTCATGGGAGATGAACAGCAGTGTGCCGTCATAGTCGATTAGGGCAGCCTCCAGCACTTCTCTACTGAACAGGTCGAGATGGTTGGTAGGCTCATCGAGAATCAGCACATTGGCTTCGCGCAGCATCAGCTTGGCGAGAGAGACGCGAGCTTTTTCACCGCCGCTTAAAGTAGCTACCTTTTTCAGCACATCGTCACCGCTGAACAGGAAGTTACCCAGCACTGTGCGAATTCGTGCCTCCTCCATATGGGGGTACTCGCTCCATAGCTCCTCCAGCACCGTATTGGCCGGGTTCAGGTTCGTTTGCTCCTGATCATACAGGCCGATTTTGATTTTCGTGCCCCAGTCAATGGACCCGGCGGCAGGCTTTAATGTTCCGGTGAGGCATTTGAGCAGCGTCGATTTTCCGATCCCGTTCGGACCAATCAGCGCAACGGTATCGCCGCGTTTTAAGTCGAAGGATGCATGCTGAAATAACGGTTTCTTACCTTCATAGGCTACGGAGAGGTCGCGTACCTCCAGCACTTCCTTCCCCGACATATAAGCTGTTTCAAAGGAAAAATGGGCTTTTTTCAGATCCCCCATCGGCCGATCCATTCGATCCATTTTATCCAGCTGCTTGCGGCGGCTCTGGGCACGCTTGGTGGTGGAAGCTCGCACGATATTGCGTTGTACGAATGCCTCCAGACGGGCAATTTCCCCTTGCTGCTTCTCATAGTGCTTGAGATTGGTTTCGTACTCGGCAGCTTTCAGCTCCATATATCGACTATAGTTACCTGTATATCGGGTCGAACGATGACGCTCGATTTCGATAATGGTCGTCACCAGTCGATCCAGAAAATAACGGTCATGGGATACGACCAGCAGCGAGCCGGAATAGCCGCGCAAATAATCTTCGAGCCAGGTTAGTGTTTGAATATCCAGATAGTTGGTCGGCTCATCCAGCATGAGTACATCCGGGGCGAGCAGCAGAATGCGGGCCAGCGCGAGACGTGTTTTCTGTCCGCCGCTCAGTGTGGATACAGGCGTCTCTGGTGCAAATGAGCCAAAGCCCATGCCATGAAGCACGCTGCGAATCCGGGTCTCCATTTCGTAGCCGCCGTGATCCTTGAACCAGTCTGATCTTCTCGCATATCTTTCCAGCAGATCTGCATAGCGCTTCTCGTTCTGCGCATTGGCCGGGTCGGCGATTTCCTGCTCCAGCTGCCGCAAATCCCGCTCGGCTTCGATCAGTGGAGTGAATACGAGCATCATTTCTGCCCAGATGGATCGGTCGGAGTTCAAGCCGCTGTTTTGTGCCAAATAACCAATGCTGGTCTCCTTCGCCTTGAAAATTTGTCCACCTTCATAGGATAATTCTCCAGCGATGATCTTGAGCAATGTTGATTTGCCCGCGCCGTTCACACCTACCAGTCCAATGCGTTCACGTTCCAATATTTGAAGGTTAATCCCGTCCAGAACGGGCTCAATTCCATAGGATTTCGTAATTCCAGTTACTTGCAATAGCATCGCGTATCGTTCCTCCATTACATTATGCACAGTTTTCCCCGCTTCCTCCGCAGGGTGTCTTCCTTCCAGTTTACATGAAAATACCCACTAATGCACTGCTATCACCCTGTAAACCCTTGAGCCGCGTGTAGTCAATTTGTATAAACAATGATAAACTTAAACGAGAACTGAAAAAAAATGAAAAAAGCTTGCAAGGTACAAGACTTACTGACAATTGGATAAATAGTAACGTTTTAAAGCATTATCGACGATTGTGCGGGAGGACGGATATTCTTTGGATGTCTGGAGTGTGAAGAACGCGCTGCGCTTGCAGCAACGGGAGGCGCGGGACTCTATGGACCCGCTGACGCGGCAGGAGGCATCGGCTGTGGCCTGTCGGCATGCAATTGAGGCATGGGAGCAGCTTAGAATAGACAGAAACGGAGATAGGCTGACGATATTTAGCTATCTTTCTTTTGGCAGCGAGATTTCTACGACTCCCTTTATCGAGCATTGCTGGTCACGGGGGGACCGTGTGCTGGCTCCCAGAGTGGACCCGGTAACCCGGACCATGGAGCTGAGGCAGATGGGGCAGCACAGCGATATCGTGCCCGGCATGTGGAACATTCCTGAGCCTGCGCCCACATGCGAGAAATGGGCGCCTGAAATGTGGTCGGAAATCGACTGGGTTGTCGTGCCGGGATTGGCCTTTGACCGTCATGGGGGCAGAATCGGCTACGGCGGAGGCTACTATGATCGTTTCACCGTACAGGTAGAAGCAGAGAAGCGTGCCAACGGCAATGCAGGTCCGCTGTATGTTTCGCTGCTGCTGCCGGGACAACTGCAGCAGCAGGTACCCATGGAGCCGGGGGATTTGAGGGTGGAAGTGCTTTTTACCCCGGAAGGCCACATACATTGCGATATTGCAAAATCAGAAAAAAACAAACGATGAATGAAGCGAAGTATGGCATGTGAAAGGAGCTGTGAGGGAGTCGTGGATTCCTTTACTCATTTTAACGAACAGGGACGAGCTCGTATGGTGGATATTTCGGGCAAAGCGTCCACGGTTCGTACAGCAGTCGCCGTGTCGCGGATTACGATGAATCCGGCTACACTCACGGCTGTGAAAGAGGGTAGGATCGGCAAGGGCGATGTTCTTGCTGTGGCCCAGGTCGCCGGGATTCAAGGCGCGAAAAAAACGTCGGACTGGATTCCCATGTGCCATCCGCTGGCTCTGACGGGCGTAAATATTACGTTTTCCGATAATGGACATGATGTGCTTCATATTGAAGCCGAAGTGAAGACTGAGGGCAAGACAGGTGTGGAAATGGAAGCTTTGACAGCGGCTTCAGCCGCAGCGTTAACCGTGTATGATATGTGCAAGGCGCTGCAAAAAGATATGATCATCGGCCCTACCATGCTGCAATCGAAAACAGGTGGCAAGCATGGGGATTTTCAAAGGGAGGACCACCAGGAACCTTGACATAGACAACATGTCGCGGAGAGGGTACTGTGATGTGATGGAGAATGCAGCGTAGCTGTTTCTGATTTTCAGAAGAGAAAGTATTCTTTCATGATAGGAGAAGGGTGATCATATGGTGTGGAAAACGGCGATCCTGACAGCCAGTGATAAAGGGGCGAGGGGAGAGCGTGAGGATACAAGCGCACAGGTCATCCGGGAACTCATCGAAGAAGAGCTGGGCGGAGAGATTGTGGAGTACCGGATCGTTCCCGATGAACCGGATGAAATTATTGCGGCTTTAATCGAAATGACCGATTATTTTCATGCAGACCTGGTGCTGACGACGGGTGGAACCGAGCTGGCGATCCGTGATGTGACACCCGAGGCGACTCGGCGGGTCGTGGAACGGGAAGTGCCCGGCATGGCGGAAGCGATGCGTATGATTGTGATGCAGAAAAATCCGACAGCCATGCTTTTTCGTGGAATCGTAGGAATTCGGGGACGTACGCTAATTGTAAATTTGCCGGGAACGCCCAAGGGCGTGCACGAAAATTTGGCGGCTATTATGGATCAATTGCCAGAGGCGCTTCTTATGGTGACAGGCCAGTTCCGGTAGAAGGCAGTATGCTGAGTGTGGTATGATATCCGTAAGAATTTACATGACTGTATGCGAGCAAACATACAAGAAATATACAACGGACAAGCAGGGTACCCACGGTTGTTTCTGCGTCTGTATACCAGATGCTGGTTCTTGTTTTTAGTTTTTGCCCGTCAACATAAGGAGGATAACACTCATGCCTAATATCGGAGCACCGGGTTATATTTTGTTAATCATTCTGGCGCTGTTGCTATTCGGCCCGAACAAGCTGCCTGAGTTGGGTCGCGCTGTGGGGCGTACATTCCGTGAGTTTAAAAACGGAGCACGTGATATTTTGTCTGAAGACCAACGGACTGAACACAAAGACAGTAAGGATAGCGTAGTCAAGGCATCCCATACAACGGCTTCAGAAGTGCAGCCCCAGCCGGAGGATAAGCAGTTGTCTTAGATAAATTTTATTTTTGGGTGCTTTTATAATTTCAAGAAGAGCCTCTTCTCCAGGGAAGGGCTTTATTTTTTGGGAGGCGCAGCTGCGTCCAATCCAGAAAGGAGGAGCGAGTGTGACCCCACCAGAGCATGAAATGCCGCTCATGGAGCATCTGGGAGAGCTACGTCGCAGAATCATTTATGTGCTGATTGTATTTGTTTTGGCACTGGCTGGTGGTTTATTCGCCGCAGGTCCTGTCTATGACTGGCTTATTCGCTCCGGTTCGGCGCAGGCTTTTCAGCTGAATGCATTTTCCTTCTGGGACGGAATAGGCATCTACATGAAGATCGCCATGCTGATCGGAATTGCGGTTGCGCTGCCGTTTGCATGCTACCAGCTGTGGAAGTTTGTTAGTCCAGGCTTGCGACCGCAAGAACAGAACGCGACTTTGCGGTATGTACCTTATGTGCTGCTGTTGTTTGTGATCGGTGCAGCTTTTGCCTATTTTATTATTTTCCCGATGGCGATTCAGTTTACGTCGTCTGTCACCAAAAGTATGGGACTGCATGAAACGTACGGCATCGCCCAATATTTCACCTTCATGTTTAATATTGTGCTGCCTGTGGCTCTGTTGTTTGAACTGCCACTGCTCATCATGTTCCTGACGGGGATTCGGGTGTTAACTCCAATGAGGCTTCGTAAATGGCGGAAAATTTCTTATTTTTTGCTTGTTTTTGTCGCTGTCGTCATAACTCCCCCGGATTTTATCTCCGACTTCCTGGTGGCGATCCCGTTACTGGTGCTGTATGAAGTGAGTGTGTATATGTCAGCAGTGGTGTACCGCAAGCAACTGCGTGCGGACGAGGAACGGGAGGCACAACTGCGTGTAGCGCCAGAACGATAACTGGTGGGAACTCTGATCATAAAAGATAGCAGCTTAGCTGCCCTAAAAATAACCATTAGCCTGAGGTAACGGTTATTTTTAGGGCAGATGGATATAATCGAGAAGGGCCGGCCATAAAAATTCCCATAAAAAATACATTAGGGACTTGAAATTCAATCTCAAGTTGAGTATCATAAAGTTGGTTGTTAGCACTGACGAGTGTCGAGTGCTAATACATACAACATAACAACCGTATAACGGAATAAAACACTTAATAAGGAGGCTATTTTTTCATGATCAAACCTTTGGGTGAACGCGTATTGGTGGAAGCAATTGAGCAAGAACAAACGACTTCCTTCGGAATCGTACTTCCTGACTCTGCTAAGGAAAAGCCGCAAGAAGGCAAAATTATCGCGGTTGGCGCAGGCGCATTGAAAGACGGTGTCCGTATTCCTCTGGAAGTAAAAGAAGGCGACCGTGTAATCTTCTCTAAATACGCTGGAACGGAAATCAAATATGAAGGTAAAGAATATTTGATTATGAAAGAAAGCGATATCCACGCGATCATTGGTTAACCGGAATCCGGACAAGACCTGAATATAGGAATCGAACAAATCATTCATAATCCATGGGAGGTTTATCGCAAATGGCAAAAGACATTAAATTTAGTGAAGACGCTCGTCGCTCCATGCTTCGTGGGGTAGATGCATTGGCTAACGCTGTTAAAGTAACACTCGGACCGAAAGGCCGTAACGTTGTACTGGAGAAAAAATTCGGTAGCCCGCTCATCACCAATGACGGTGTAACGATTGCAAAAGAAATCGAGCTGGAAGACGCTTTCGAAAACATGGGCGCTCAACTGGTTAAAGAAGTAGCAACTAAAACCAACGATGTAGCTGGTGACGGTACGACAACCGCTACTGTTTTGGCTCAAGCCCTCATCACAGAAGGTTTGAAAAACGTAACTGCCGGTGCAAGTCCAATCGGTATCCGTAAAGGGATCGACAAAGCGGTTAAAGCAGCTGTTGCTGAACTGCAAGCGATCTCCAAGCCAATCGAAAGCAAACAATCCATTGCACAAGTAGCCGGTATTTCCGCTGCTGACGACGAAGTAGGCGAACTGATCGCTGAAGCTATGGAAAAAGTGGGCAAAGACGGTGTGATCACGGTTGAGGAATCCCGCGGTTTTGCAACAGAGCTGGAAGTGGTTGAAGGTATGCAGTTCGACCGTGGCTACATTTCCCCGTACATGATTACAGATACGGACAAAATGGAAGCTGTGCTGGACAATCCGTATATCCTGATCACAGACAAAAAAATCACGAACACACAAGAAATTTTGCCTTTGCTTGAGAAAATCGTACAACAAGGCAAACCACTCGTGCTGATCGCTGAAGACATCGAAGGCGAAGCGCTGGCTATGCTCGTTGTTAACAAACTGCGTGGTACATTCAACGCTGTGGCTGTTAAAGCTCCAGGCTTTGGTGACCGCCGTAAAGCAATGCTGCAAGATATCGCTGCCCTGACAGGCGGTCAAGTAATCACGGAAGAACTGGGTCTGGACCTGAAAACTGCTTCCGTAGATCAACTGGGTACAGCACGTCAAGTGCGTATCACAAAAGAAAATACGATTGTGGTTGACGGCGCTGGTAATAAAGCCGACATCGACGCTCGTGTTAGCCAAATCCGTACGCAACTGGAAGAAACGACTTCCGAGTTCGACAAAGAGAAACTGCAAGAGCGTCTGGCTAAATTGTCCGGCGGTGTAGCAGTTATCAAAGTCGGTGCGGCTACTGAAACAGAATTGAAAGAACGCAAACTGCGCATCGAAGATGCCCTGAACGCAACCCGTGCTGCGGTTGAAGAAGGTATCGTATCCGGTGGTGGTGTAGCGCTCCTGAACGTATACAGCGCTGTTGCAGCCGTTGAACTGCAAGGCGACGAGCAAACAGGCGTGAACATCGTATTGCGCGCTCTGGAAGCTCCAATCCGCACGATCGCTGCTAATGCGGGTGAAGAAGGCTCCGTAATCGTTGAGCGTCTGAAACGTGAAAAAGTTGGCGTAGGCTTTAACGCAGCTACTGGCGACTGGGTAAACATGATCGACGCTGGTATCGTTGACCCTGCAAAAGTAACTCGTTATGCACTGCAAAACGCTGCTTCCGTAGCAGCAATGTTCTTGACTACCGAAGCAGTTATCGCTGACAAGCCAGAACCAGAAAAGGCAGCAATGCCTGATATGGGCGGCATGGGTGGAATGGGCGGCATGATGTAATAGGGTGATGAACCCTTTATGCATCTAGGGTTTCTGTGAGTAGAATCCCTGATTGGCCACATTTTGTTAACGAAATGTTAACATTGCAGTAGAAAAAAAGGCTTCTCACGAGTTCAATTAACTTGTGGGAGGCCTTTTTACTTAATTTCCTTTTTACAGCTACTCTTCGAAAACACTCTTTAATCGCACTTTCAAATACATAGCACACCAAAAGCAGTAATGAAGTATCTCTGCAATCATATGAACTGTCTCCGGCCAGCTCAATGAGGATAACGCCTTGGAACACAGCGTACCAACGATAAGAATGGCTTCAAAAACTAATATGTCCATCAACAGCACAATGGCTGTTCGGGATTTGGTTCGTTGGAAGGGGTGGAGGGCTTTGAAATTCCAGGCCGTTGCAATTAGCTCCAGCATGATGATTCCCAGGGACATGCCGGCATATCCAAGACCGGGAATGGAAACTAAGGAATACAGAATGATGAAATTGATAAGGACTCCTGTTCCAAGGCCAATAAAGGGAGTTTTCTTTCGATTTTGTGCCCATAAGATGCTTGTTGTAATTTCCCGCAATCCGACGAGTAACGGTAACATCGCCAATGATTTAATAGGGATCTCAGCACTTTGTATACCAAAAACAAATAGGGAGATTTCTGAGGCATACTCAAAAATGAAAAAGCCTGAGGCTAGTCCCCACACCCATGCTACCTGAAGGGCGGTATGGCTTTTTTTGTTGAATAAGCTATACTCCTTATTTTGCCAATCCGCAGTTATTTTCATCGTGAGCGTATGTGTTAACGAGCCTGTAATCAGAGTAGGCATATAAGCGACGACAAGGGCGATACCTGTGACAATACCGAACATTTCCGCTGCTTCCTTGGAAGAAACCCCGGCAACCTGTAATCGTTGAGGGATGATGATCGCATCCATAAAGTCGGAAGCCGGGATAAGCAAGCGTGTAAGCGCAATAGCAAAGGAAGCTTGTACCACTAAAGGTAAATCTGCTCGACTTGATGGGGGGGATAAAGCTACAGAGGGACGATTGTACATAAAAAAAGCAGTAAGCACAGCAAAGGATAGCAACGCGCCTGAAAAAGTTCCCAGCACCGCTCCGCCTACAGCAAACTCGATGCCGGATTGAATAAATAGTGGCACTAGCCACATTAAAGTACCGATCCTGGCGGTTTGTTCTATGATTTCCGAGAGGGCAATTGCGGTGTATCTTTCAAGCCCTTGCAAATATCCGCGCAGTAGACTTAGCAAGGGAACGGTCAGTATAGCAGGGGAGAGGCATCGAATTACAAAATCGAGCTGTGGATAGCCGAGCAAATTAGCGATTGGCTTTGATAGCCAAAAGGTTAAGATACTGGATGCCAATCCTGTGAGAATCAGGAATATCGCAAAAACTTTGAATAACCGCCAGCCTCTTACAGTATGCTTAGCTGTAAACATACCCAAAGCTGTCGGCAATCCCCCTGAAATAATCATCAATATTAAGCTATAGAAGGAATAGGCAAGCTGATAAAGGCCCATTCCTTCAGCTCCAACAAGTCGTGTCATAAATACTTTTCCAACCAAACCGATGGCTTTTACAACAATCATCGCATTAGCTCTCACCATGGTTTGTTTTAAGATAAGAGGTAATTTCAAATCATTTTCCACCCCATTAGAAGCTGTCCACATTATTCCTATGACAGCAACCTCCGGGATATGAACAAGTCTTAAGGGGCGTGATGCTTAATCTTGTATATGAATCAACAAATATTTGGTGTTTTTATCCCACCCTAAATCGAAGGGAACTCTGAAACGGTCTGCGGTATGGGAGTTGACTAAGGGATAGCCGCTCTGATCAAATCCGACTACAACCGAGAAGTGGTCTACATCTCCTTGTAATACGTAAGCAATTAAATCACCTGGAAGCAACCGGGGCTTGTTGAGATGCTGTTGTCGTTCATTGACCGATTGGACAATATCGGAGAAGCTTCCTTGTCCTATAATCCTTCCATAACCGGAGCGTAACAGAAAATTTTTAAATGCGTCCGTTTGAACCCAGGCTTGGCTTCCACCGTTGCGATACAAGTAGTGCCACCCTGATTTCATAGGAAGCCCTCCGCCTTCCTCCTTGTCCCCGATCACTTGGGAGGAGAAGTTGGTACAATCGCCGCCTTTGGAGTTATAATCCAGGTATTTTTGATTATATCGCTGCCCATTACCTGCTCCCCATGTCGTTCCTGCATACTTGTTGGCATAGTCAACGGCGCGGGCCCTGTTGTATTTATGAATAACCCTTTTTGGTGTTGCCGGATCTTTATGGGGAGTAAAAAATAAGTCGGATTTTTGAATCTTTTTTGAATTCTCTTCCAGAGGATCTGAATACCATTCACGTTCCACGTACCAACGATTATCTTTTTTTCTCAGTGTCATGCCATGACGTGTTCCAATTCCAAAATCATGCCGACCGGGATAGCTGTCGATATACTCGTAGCTCAATTTCAAGGACTGAACAAGTGACACCTTTGCCGTATCGCCTAACACTATGGCCCGGGCTATCCGAATGGAGCTTTCTGCATTCACAAATTTTATTTTTCGAAGCTTGGCCCATTCATGAATATATTCGCCCCTGTTTACTTCATGAAGGTACGCATATTGGCTGCTTCGTTTATCTTTGAATAAGTAATAGTCTTCGATATGTGTTTTGTCCTGATCCATTAACAACCGGGTACGGTCAGCAAACAGTTCTTGAAGAAAGGGGGTAACGCTAGCCTGTTCAGCTGGATCGGCTTGTGCACGAAATAAAGAGAAGCTGTTAATTGGAATTATTATCAAGATCATGCACAGCAATTGTAATTTTCTGATCCTAAGCACAATTATTCATTCTCCTTGAAAATAATTGGGTTGTTTTTGGGAATTATTCTTGGTTTGACCGTAATTTTCTTACAAACTGAATTCATGTGTGTTAATTTCGTAAAGACGACCAGCCTTCCTTCATGCTCCTTCTTGCTTCGACTGTAGCGTCCGGCACAGGTAATCAAGTTTAAACGGTGTTCTTCTGTAGGGCCAAAAATCGTTTGAATCGGTGCTTCAGAGGTTAAGTAAAACTTTACCTCCTCCACAACGAACTGTAGCTTACAACCTTCATCGCCAGTCACATACACAAAATCCCCCCTTTTCAGTTTTTTAAGAGGATAAAAAACTGCCGGGCCCGTGTATGTATCAACATGACCATCCATAATTGCATTACCTGCCGCTCCTGGCAATATACCAGTAGATAAATAACCTACTCGATCCGTGTTGTCTGGAACGCCCATTTGACCATTTTTTAAGTAGGTTACCGGTTCTATAATCGAATGAATACGAACCGCAGGAATATCGATTTTACGTGGAATGCTCCCTTGGAAAGGTTTACTTTTAACCTGTAAGGGCTTCGTCGTTTTAGTTTGTTGAATTTCACGCTTAGCCGGGGTCTGGCTGGAGTTAGCATGGGAGCTACCTTGAGGTTTAGCCGAAGATGAACAGCTCGTACTACCCAGCAAAATCAATAGCACAATGATACGAATAATCCACTTATTGTTCAT
The DNA here is from genome assembly GCF_050467685.1 of Paenibacillus sp. NRS-1782. Classification (NCBI taxonomy): domain Bacteria; kingdom Bacillati; phylum Bacillota; class Bacilli; order Caryophanales; family Paenibacillaceae; genus Paenibacillus; species Paenibacillus sp. NRS-1782. The sequence goes on along the minus strand of NZ_JBITPH010000004.1, from coordinate 125,321 downwards.
ATGAAGAAAGAGAGAGGGTCAACAAGCTAACCCTCTCCTTTTACCCCTCCCTAATTCATTTGCTCGCTCGCGCCACCGAATCCTGTTTTTGGAAGTTTAGTAGCCTTTGCTTTTATACTTTTCGTATGAATGCCTTTTTCTCCAATCATTTTGGCAGGTGCAGCTTCACGCGCATGTAGCTTGTGGACTTTCTCATGTTTGCTCTTGGCGTGCAGCTTGTGTTCATGTTTCGAATGAGCCTTAACCTTATGTTGATGCATTTTGTGTTCATGCTTTTCCATTGCGGGTGCTGCAGATACCATTGATCCTGCTGACAGAAGTACAGCCAGGGACGCTACAGTCAATATTGCTTTTTTCATGTTATTGCCTCCTTGAGATAGTTGGTAATTCATAAATATATTTTCCTTAAGAAGAACGTTTTATGTAGCCAATGATTTCAAAGGAAAGGATTGGCTTGGAATTTATTTCTCATCCTTCATTTATTCACCTCAATAAGTCCTTCAGGAGTCTCGTGATTGGCAAGCAATTCGGATACGGTGACGAAGGTAAAGCCTCTTTTTTTCAGCTCAGGTAAAATGATTTTGAGGGCTTCAACGGTTTGTGTACTTTTATATACATAATCGTGCATGAGGACGATATCGCCATTGCGAGCATTACGAAGTACCTTATTGGCGATCCGTTGTACACCGGGTTTCCGCCAATCCAGGGTATCCTGATGCCAGGACCATAAAATTATTTTAAGCCCTTTTTCCTTAGATAGTTTGACGAGCGAGTCGGTATAGGAACCACCCGGTGGACGGAAAAGATGAGTTTCTCCCCCTGTTGCTTGAATAATGCTGGCTTGGCCCTGATCCATTTCAGACAGAGCTTTGTTTCGGGAAATATTATGGAAGGATGGATGGTGGAAAGTATGGTTGCCAACCTCATGGCCTTCTTTTCGTTCCCGTTTGACAATGTCAGGGAGTTTTTCTACACGGCTACCGACGACAAAGAAGGTCGCTTTGGCGTCATATTGCTTGAGTAAATCCAGAATAGCGGGCGTTTTGCTTTCATCCGGTCCGTCGTCGAATGTGAGGGCAATTACCTTGCGCTGGGTAGGAACTTCCCATACAATGTCGCCACGTTCTTCATAATAGGCTCTACCCTTTGTTGGTGCAGGGGAGGCATACGAGGCGGCCTCGGTATAGGGTGTGGCGCAAAAGCTGGCACAGAACAACGAAACAACGATACTTGCAGACAGTAATCGGTTATATTTCATTAGGCTTCTTCTCCGTTCTGACGTTTTCTCATATTAGCTTGCCAAGAAGGAGCACATACCATTCCTCGTTCCCCAAATTTATCTGCTTCTAATTCAGTTAAATTCCTGTCCAAAATGTAAAATAAATACGTAAAAACCTCCAGCTTCGTAATATGCCGAGGGTTCGGCTGTTCACGAATTTGGAGGTTTTTTGTTTTGGGACGAAATGGATCGAGTGTTAGCTCAGCAGTGTCACCACCAACAGATTGTACAGCACCAGCGGCAGAATGACATCTCTGTAGGCATAGGAACGATAGGGGGTAGGGATGCCTGGGGAGGGCGTGTGGTGCGGCTGAGGCACGCTCAAATACAAGTGATCCGCATCGATGTGGACAATTCTTCCTTCATACACATGATGATCCATTGTTTGAACCCGGAAGGTGTGATTGACGTAAGGATCCAACTGGTGATGCAGATGATCGCGGACCTTTTTGAGCTCTGTCTGAAATTCCGGTCTGGCCTGATATAAGGTTTGCGGATTGACAGTGTTGTACGGCATTCGCCTCTGACCTCCATACTCGTATAATGATGTATCGTATGCAGGAGTCTGTGCCATTGTGCGGCTACCCAGGTAATAAGAGTTTTACAAATGCATGAAACATTAACATTCTGCTCCAGCCCGTTTGATGTTCCCATTACATCAAAACGATACACTTACTGAGGTTGGTTTGAAAAGAAAGGGGCGCTCCTTTTTGGGTGAGCTTAACAAATCTATGGGACTCAGGACGAGGAGCCAGCAACAGGCTTCGTCTAAGGCTCGCATACGCACGGGGTCGCTAAAAATTCAGAGACTGCGTGAAAACGCGCTGGCGTATACGTTTTTGGCTCCATCGCTCATTTTGTTTGCTGTATTTATGTTTTACCCGATGATCAAGTCGGTTTATCTCAGCTTGCACTCTACAGATCCCGCAGGAAATGTTGCAGCTTATGTTGGGTTAGATAACTTTGCTACACTTTTCAGCTCGGGTCAATTCCTGCAAGGAATCAAGGTTACGCTCTTGTTTGCGCTGCTGACGGTGCCTGTAGGCATTTTACTGGCGCTGGTGCTGGCTGCACTCACACATAGCAAGCTGTGGGGGATGCGTATCTTCCAGTTCGCTTTTTCGCTGCCGATGGTGCTGTCGGTCGGCTCATCTGCGGTCATTTGGAAATTTCTTTTTCATCCGACACTGGGGATGTTTAACTACGTTCTGTCCCTGCTACATATCAATCCGGTTCCGTGGCTGACCAGCCCGGATTGGGCATTGTTCTCTGTAGCGATCATGACCATCTGGATGAATCTGGGCTTTAATTACATTATTTTATCAAGCGGACTTCAAGGGATTCCGGATGACATGTATGAGAGTGCGAAAATGGACGGGGCAGGCCCGTTGGTGACGTTCTGGCGAATTTCCATGCCGCTATTGTCGCCAACGATCTTCTTTGTAACGGTCGTATCCATTATTGGAGCTTTCCAGTCCTTTGCTCAAATTAACATTTTGACCAAGGGCGGTCCAGTGAACAGCACCAATGTGTTCGTGTATTCCATTTATCAGGAGGCCTTCGTTAATTTCCGATTCGGAACGGGTAGCGCACAGGCAATTGTACTGTTTGTCGTCATCCTGCTGCTTACGATGATCCAGTTCAAATGGGTGGAAAGAAAGGTGCATTACCAATGAAACGACAGCTTAATTCAACACTCGTGTACATGTTGCTTACGATTGCGGCTGCTTTGATTTTATATCCGGTTATTTATACGTTTTTTATGGCTGTCATGTCGCCAAAGGAAGCAAGCGCCTATCCACCGAGCTTTTTCCCGCATTCCTTTCATATGGCCAATTTTACCGACGTATTTGAAATCGTTCCGATTGCAGCGTTCATTGGTAACACCTTTCTCATTTCAGGCTTAACCATGATCGGTCAGTTGATTACAGCCAGCTTGGCGGCCTATGCCTTTGCCAAAATGGAATTCAAGGGGAAGAACTTCATTTTCAGCATGTTTGTCGCGACGATGATGATCCCGTGGGAAGTGACCATTATTCCAAACTACCTGACCGTACGTAGCTGGAATTGGCTGGATACCTATCAAGGGCTGACGGTTCCATTTTTGGCAACGGCATTCGGAACGTTCCTGCTACGACAATTTTTTCTCCAGCTTCCCAAGGAATTGTTCGAGGCGGCTCGTATGGACGGGTGTGGACATGTTCGTTACTTCCTGTTTCATGTACTTCCGCTATCACGTCCGGCGCTCGGAACACTGGCTGTATATTCGTTCCTGAACATGTACAATTCGTACCTGTGGCCGTTGTTGGTCACGAATAGCGAGAATATGCGCACAGTACAGATCGGAATTTCCATGCTCGAATTTCAGGAATCGACCTCATGGAACCTCGTGTTCGCGGGTACGGCCCTCGTTATTTTACCGTCACTGCTTCTGTTGATCTTTGGTCTGAAGCAGTTGGTGCGCGGGATGGCAGCGGGTGCGCTTAAAGGCTAAACAAGCCCACAAGTACAGTAACACCTGCGCAAGCAGCCTATATACAGAGCTTTATCACCAAAGAATATTGCAAGAAAATCTGTATGCGAGAATCATTTAATCAAAGGGAGAGAAGAGAGATTATGAGATTTTTTCGTCTGAAAAGTGCTTTGACCTTGCTTATCCTCACTGCAATCGTTGTTGCAGCAGGTTGTAGCAATAACACGACGGCTGAGAAGCCAAGCAACGGTAGTGATGCGGGAGCAGCAGCAGGTTCTCCGGTGAAGCTGACGTGGTGGCATTCCATGTCCGGTAACGGCGAAAAAGCGATCAAGCAAATCGCCGCTGACTTTAACGCCAGCCACAAGGACATTCAGGTAGAGCCAGTATACCAAGGCAAATATGATGACAGCTTGAACAAGCTGAAAGCGTCGCTTGGCTCCAACAGCGGCCCGGACATCATTCAGGTGTATGAAATCGGCAGTAAATTCATGATTGACTCCAAGATGATTACTCCTGTACAACAATTTATTGATGCAGACAAGTTCGATCTTTCGCAGCTTGAGCCTAATATTACGCGGTATTACACCATTGACGGTAAGCTGAATGCAATGCCATTTAATACATCGAATCCAATCTTGTACTATAACAAGGATGCTTTTAAAGCGGCGGGACTTGATCCGGCTAATCCTCCAAAAACCTATGATGAATTCGAAAAGGCTGCCAAAGCCTTGAGCAAGGACGGGAAATCCGGTGCCTCCATCGCTATCTATGGCTGGTTTATGGAGCAGTTGTTTGCTAATCAGAATGCGGATTATGTGAATAATGGCAACGGACGCAATCAGGCAGCAACGGAATCGCTGCTGAATTCGGATGCAGGTGTGAAAACCCTGACTTGGTGGAAGAAAATGATCGACGAAAAGGTTGTATCCAATCTGGGACGTAACTCCGATGATACTGCCAAAGCTTTTTCCGCAGGACAAATTGCCATGACACTGGATTCCACCGCTTCGCTGCGTAATATTGTGGAGCAGGTGGGCGATAAATTCGAGGTAGGCACTGGCTTTCTACCAAGAGCGAACGAAGCGAAAGAAGGCGGCGTGGTTGTAGGCGGCGCGAGCTTGTACATCATGAACAACAAGCCTGAAGCCCAGCAAAAAGCAGCGTGGGAGTTCATTAAATTCGTAGCTTCCCCGGCTGTACAGGCACAATGGAGTGTGAATACGGGGTACTTCCCAATCACCAAAGCAGCTTATGACGAGCAGGTACTCAAGGACAATATGGTGAAATACCCGCAATTCCAAACCGCTGTTGACCAATTGCACGCATCGGCGCAATCCATGGCTACGCAAGGCGCAGTGATGGGCGTATTCCCGGAAGCGCGTCAAATCGTAGAGGGTGCAATCGAGGCCGTCTTGAGCGGACAGCAACAGCCCAAACAGGCATTGGATCAAGCCGCACAAGAGATTACAGGCAAAATTGCGCAATACAATCAAACGGTAAAAAAATAATCGGCCTTCCCTTAAAATCGGCTGGTAAACTTAATACGAGACCCCTTTACCAGCCGATTTTATAAAATAACGGACCGAGTAAGTGACCCCCTCACTTGTTCGGTCTGTTTTTTGTATGTCTGAATTCTCCCATTTTTAGAACGTCCGTTTAGACGAACTGTCTAAAATTGTTTATTTTGTACATTTCCTATTGCTGGATAACTAAAAATAGGCTTATAATGAATACATATTTTTGTACTGGACGGTCAGTTCAAAAAAGGAGGAAGCATGAAAAACCAGACGAAGGAAATTATTTTTAATGGTGCGCTCAAGGCTTTTTCCGAGCGTGGCTTCAATGAAACCAATATGGAGGAAATCGCCAAGGTATGCGGCATTGCTAAAGGAACTCTGTATTACAACTTCAAAAATAAACAAGATCTGTACATTTATATTTTGAAGATGGGGATGGAGCGCTTTGTTCAGGATATCCGTGAAACCATGTCTCAGGTTCCGAAGGATCAGGTAGAAACGAGGATTCACAAGCTGATTCAAGTACACGTTGAGTTTATTGGAAGAGAGCCGGATTTTTGTCGTTTGCTAGTTAGCAAGGGATGGGTTTCGCAGGAGCAGCATTTTAATATCAGGCAGGTATTGGCTGACTATTTTGATTTTATGGAAGCGGAGATCGACTCTGGTAAGTTTTACGGGAAAATTTCGAGTAAGCTGGATGCGAAAACGACGGCAAATTGCTTATTTGGTATTTACATTTTTGCACCGATGCGATCCATGGTTTGGGGCGAAACGATGAACTTGCAGGTAGTTCGGGAGAGTATTGAAATTTTTGTTTGTAATGCGCTGGGTATGCATCATAAATAGACAGATGGAGTGATGAGAACATGAAAGCTAAAAAATATACGATTTACGCCGTACTTATTGTTTTAATCGCTATAGGGATTTATGCTTTGACCGCTTTTCAAAGGGGGGGGAGTAGCTTGTCTGCGGATCAGTCCTCTTCCATTCCAACAGCTTATGTAGAATCGGATACGCTCAATGCCAGCTTAAAGATGGCGGGACGTATTGATCAGATGCTCGTCAATGAGGGCGACAAGGTGAAAAAAGGGCAGGTGTTAGCCCATCTGGAAAGCCGTGAGCTGGAAGACAAGGTGAAACAGGCACAGGCGGCATTGCTGGCAGCCCAGAGTAATGTGTCCAAAGCGAAGGCTGGCGTATTGCAGGCTCAAGCGGGAGTGGGGCAGGCACAGGCTACCGTGAGTGCAGCTCAGGCCAAAAAGAGCCAGGGCACCACAGCAGTCGGCGTGACTGCACAGGCTTCCTCCAGTCAGATCGAACAGGCACAAGCGGCTGCGGCTGCGGCCAAAGCGAAGCTGGATGCCCTCAAGAGCGGCGCAAGACCGCAAGAGCTGGAGCAAGCACAAGTGAGTGTGAAGGCTGCCAAGGAAACGCTGGATTTGACCACTAAAAATCTGGAGCGTGCCAAAAAGCTTCAAGAAGCCGGGGCAGCAACCCAAGCCTCATTGGATCAAGCGACGTTGGACCATCAACAGGCGGAAGCCAAGTACAATTCAGCATCTCAGCAACTGAATATGGTACGCGAGGGAAGCCGCAAGGAAGAAATTACGGCGGCTGAAGCACAATACCGTCAGGCATTGGCTGCGGTGAAGGAAGCACAGGCAGGAGCAGGCAAGGTTACTTTGCAGCAGGAGGATGTCAAAGCCGCGCAGGCTTCGGTAGAACAGGCGCAATCTGCTGTAAAGGCGGCGCAATCCACGGTAGAGCAGGCACAGTCGACGGTTGCAGGTGCCCATGCACAGGTAGCACAGGCCGAAGCTGCCCTTCAGGAAGCTCAGACCTACTTGAGCTACACCACACTGCGCGCATCCCAGGATGGTATTGTAAAATCCAAATCGCTCAGCTTGGGTGAAATGGCCAGCGCAGGCTTCCCGGTCTATACGATTGAAACTTCGACTCAGCGTTGGGCTAAATTCTATGTGCCGGAAACATCTTTGAATGGTCTCCAGGCAGGGGATACTGTACAAGTTAAACTGCTGTCGGGCGGAAAGGAGCTGAAAGGTAAAGTCATTTTGCTGGAATCGGCTGCCGACTTCGCAATTCAAAAACCGAGCCAAAGCTCCGGTGATAAGGATGTCCGTTCCTTTGGCGTTAAAATAGCCTTGCCGGATCTTGCGGCTTCGGTTCCGACAGGCTCCACGGTTCTGTTTACAGGCAAAGGGGCGCAGTAATATGCAGGATCAGCAGGAAAGACTTCGTATCCGCGATGTATTTCGTGAGGAATGGCTGAGCATCTTCCGGGATCGACGCTTTTTGGCTATTCTGGTAATTACACCGATTGTATATACCATCTTGTTCGGCTTCCTGTATTCTCATCAGCGGATTACCGAGATGCCTGTCACGGTATATGATGGAGATAATTCTCAGCTCAGTCGCCAGATCATTCAGGCGTTCGATGCGACAGATTCGTTTGCCGTTACACGGCAGGCCACCAATCAGGAGGATGTGGTCCGTCAGGTGGAAACCGGGGAAGCCAAGGTAGGCATCGTCATTCCCGACAATTTCACCACCCGGCTTAAGCATGGGGAGAACCCGCCCGTGCTGACCCTGATTGACGGAAGTAACATGATGTATTCCAACAGCGCCAGCCGAATTGCCAATCAGGTCATTAGTAGCGTGAGCGCCGGGGTATCAGTCAATTCCATGAAGCAAAAGGGAATGAACGCCGATCAGGCCGCCTCGACGCTGAGTACCATCCCGTTCCGGTCCAGAGTGCTGTTCAACCCGGTATATGATTACAAGCTGTTCATGCCTCTCGGGGTCATTTCTGCGGCTCTCCAGCAGTGCTTGCTGCTCGGTATTGCTTTGTCCTGTACGCGGGATAAGGAAGCAGGGACTTGGGGGAGATTCGCCGCATGGAGAAATACTCCTTGGCGACTCGCTATTGCCAAGCTGACACCGTATTATGTGGCGGGAGCCTTTAATGTGCTGACTGTATTCAGTATTAGCGCCCTAAGCTTTGATATTCCGTTCAGGGGGCAGGTGCTGCCGCTGATTCTGGTGTCGCTGGCCTTTAACTTTGCCTTGTGCGGTTTAGGGTTCCTGTTCAGCCTCTTTTCCAAGACCAGAGTGGAAGCGACCCAAACCCTCATGCTGATTGCCGTTCCTTCCTTTATGCTGTCAGGCTATACGTGGCCGCTGGAAGCGATGCCCGGCTTCTTGCGGGGGGTTGCCGAAATATTGCCACTGACGTATTATCTGGATGCTGTACGGAATATCACGCTCAAAGGACTGGATATCACGTATGTCTTCAAGGATACGATTGCGTTGGGCGTTATTGGCTGTGTAAGTCTGCTGGTATCCTTCGCGATCTATCCGCTATTCTTTAGACAGCGTCAGACGGCAGACCAGCATGCCGATATATCAACGCAAGAGGGAGTTACACTTAAAGGATAAAAGGCTAAGAGTCACTAAATACGCATATTAAAAAGGCAGACCAGGTTTTTACTCCTGATCTGCCTTTCGGTTTTAAGTGTATATGGTATTGGCTGAATGAATTATTATTGCGTTTTTAAGTCTTCAATAGAATCAACGGGTACGTAGGATGGAACCACAAGCCCGGACATAACGCCAGTCATGCTGGTTCCGATGTCGTCCACCTGATTCTTGTACTTTGCCCAGTAATCGGCATGTGTCAGTGGAAGCCAGGCAGCAGCGGTAGCATCCACACTCCCGCCTGCAACGCCTGTCCACATGGGGCCGATCTCTACCTGAAGGGCAGCCACTTTGTAGCCTAAATTTTGCTCCAATACATATTTCAATACATTCGTACTGGCAATTTCAGAATCCCATGCAGCATAGCTTAGCTTTAAAGGATCGCCATGGACAGGCTGCAAGCCCTTGATCCATTCCTTTACCTTCTCAGGATGCTTGTCAGCCCAGCTCTTGGCAGCTTGTTGTGGAGCAGCACCGTCTTGAATGGCGATCATCACTTCACCCATATCCTCGGCAGTCCACTTGAAGCGGCTCAGAAATGCATAAGCAACAGGTGCATCCTGTTTCAAGCCTTTGCGGGCAATGGTATGAATTTCTTCCTTATCACCATAAGCCTTCTTAGGGTCCTTCAAGTATTTTAAATCATACTTGTTAAACATCCAGTGAGGGGTCCAGCCGGTTACAACGATGGGCTGCTTGGCCTTGATCGCCTTATCCAGTGTAGCTGTCATAGCAGCCCCGGAGCTTTCAAGCAGCTTCCAGTCAGACAAGTCATATTCCTTCATAGCTTTGGCAGTCAGCTTCATGAGACCGGCACCGGGGTCGGTACCGACAATACGGTATCCGACCTCCTTGCCAAAGTTCTCCGCAGCGGCAGAAGGAGCAGTCGAACCTGTTTCGTTGCCTTGTAAATCAGCTATAGATTTAACATTCATATAAGCTGGAACGACCAAGCCCGTTTTGACACCCGTCATATTAGCGCCGAGATCATCAAGCTTATCCTTGTATTTAGCCCAGTAATCTGCATGTGTCAGTGGCAGCCATGCCGCCGGAGAAGCATCCACATCACCACTGGCGACACCCGTCCACATTGGACCTGCTTCAACTTGCAACGCGGTTACTTTGTAGCCCAATTTGTTTTCCAAAATATATTTCAGCAAATTCGTGCTGGCAATTTCAGAATCCCAAGCCACATAACTGAGCTTGAAGATGTCACCATGGACAGGTTGCAGTCCTTGGGTCCATTCCTGCACCTTATCGGCATGCTTCTCAGCCCAATCCTTGGCAGCTTGCTCAGGACTGGTTCCGCCTTGAATAGCAACCATCATTTCACCCATATCTTCCGGTGTCCATTTGAACCGTTTCAGAAACTCGTAAGCGATAGGGGCGTTCTGTTGCAGCCCTTTACGGGCAATCGTATGAATACCCTCAGCCTCGCCATAAGATTTTTTAGGGTCTTCCAAATATTTGAGATCATACTTGTTGAACATCCAGTGTGGCGTCCAACCTGTAATAATGATCGGTTTTTTCGCTTTTATGGCTTTGTCCAGTGTTGCAGTCATCGCTGCACCGGAACCTTCTACCAGCTTCCAGTCGGACAAATTGTAGTCCTTTAACGCCTTGGCAGTTGATTTCATAATCCCTGCCCCGGCATCAATTCCAATAATCTTGTAACCGACTTCTTCGCCAACCGGGTTGGCAGAAGCGTTTCCTTTGCCAGATGCAGAAGGATTCGATCCAACAAAATATTGCGATGCGCCAGCGATCAGGATGACAGCGGTAACCGCAGAGGTAATCCATACCTTTTGCTTGGTGGATACGCGGCTTTTGCCTCTTTTGGCTGGTTTGAACAGGTTCTGCGTGAAACGGTCAAGCACGATAGCCAGAACAACGACAGCCAATCCGGCTTCAAAACCTTTACCAATTTGCAGCTGTGTCACGGCACGGTATACAACAGCACCGATTCCTTCTGCACCGATCATGGAAGCAATAACGACCATAGACAGTGAGAGCATAATTGTCTGATTAATACCAGCCATCAAGGTTGGCATCGCCAGCGGCAGTTGTACTTTGAACAGCTTTTGCGCCGAGGTTGAACCGAATGCGTCGGAGGCTTCGACCAATTCACCCGACACTTGCGTAATCCCCAAATTCGTCATGCGAATGGTTGGAGGGATCGCGAAGATAACAGATGCGATAACGCCTGGTACAACACCGAGGCTGAAAAAGGTAACCGCAGGCAGAAGATATACGAACGCAGGCATTGTCTGCATGAAATCAAGCAAAGGCGTAATAATGCGTGACGCCGTTTTGCTATATGCACACCAGATCCCGATCGGAATCCCGATGACAATGGATACGAGTGCGGATGTGATGACCAGCCCGAGCGTATTCATCGTTTCGCTCCAATAGCCGAGATTGTCAATTAGCAGGAAGCCAATGACGGTAAACAGCGTAAGCTGAACCCGGCCGATCATAAATGCGATAATTCCGATGATCACGATGAACACCAGAGGGTGCGGAAGCATGAACAGCCCAGAGAAAAAGCCTACAACAGCTTCAATGATAGAAGAGATAACATTAAACAATCCGGCCAGATGAATACCCATCCAGTCTACAATAGTCTGAATCCACTCAGCGATTGGCAGTTTCGGTATCAAGGGCATTCACCTCCTTCGTGGTGGTTACATCTCCGCCAAGTGCGCCCAACAAAGCTCCACGGACGATAACACCCAACAGCTTCTGTTTGTCATCGACCACAGCCAGAGGGACCTTGGCCGAGCTTGTAATTTCGAACAAATCATTAATGACCGTTTCAGCAGCAACCTGCGGTCCGTCCGTCATGAGAATATCTTCAATTTTCAAATTGTTGCGCAGCGCATGGACAGCATCTTCAGCATTGATAACGCCCAACAGCTTCTTGGTACGATCAATGACGAACAGATTGGAAATCCCGCGTTCACGCATCAATTCCAGAGCAACACGTGGACCGCGATCCATTGTGATCGTTTCTGGACGAAGCATAACATGAGCCGCCGTCAATACTTTGGACAGATCCACATCCTCGACGAAGCGGGCTACATAAGAGTTAGCCGGTTGGATCATAATTTCTTCCGGTGTACCGATCTGCACGACCGATCCGTCCCGCATCAATGCAATCCGGTCACCGATCCGTAGCGCTTCATCCAGGTCATGGGTGATAAACACAATCGTTTTCTTCATTTTATCTTGAAGCTCCAGCAGCTCATCCTGCATGTCACGGCGAATGAGGGGGTCCAGTGCGCTGAATGCTTCATCCATCAGAAGCACTTCAGGGTCATTAGCCAACGCCCGTGCCAGACCGACACGCTGCTGCATACCGCCACTCAGTTCATCGGGCATTTTATCGCCCCAGTTTTTAAGACCAACCAGTTCCAGCGCTTGTTGTGCTTTTTCCTGGCGTTTCGTTTTTTCTACCTTTTGTATTTCAAGGCCGTATTCTACATTTTCCAATACAGTCCGATGTGGGAACAGGGCGAATTTTTGAAAAACCATGCTGATGGTTTTACGGCGAACTTCGCGGAGTTGTTCTTTGTTCATCTTGCGGAGATCCTTGCCGTGGACCAGAATTTCACCGGAGGTAGGCTCAATCAAGCGATTTAGCATTCGCACTAAAGTGGACTTGCCACTGCCCGAAAGACCCATAATAACGAAAATTTCACCTTGCTTAATTTCCATGCTGGCCTTATTGACACCAACGGTAATTTGTTTTTCTTTGGCTAGCCTTTCCTTGCCCCAGCCTTGCTCCAGGAGCGGAACACCTTGCTCTGCGTGAGGACCAAAGAGTTTGCTGACATTTTTGACTTCCAAAATCGTCATACATACACCTCTTCTTTCTATACTTTGCTTGGTATTAACCCCGTATTGCATTAAGGATCAAGTATAAAAATCATTATTTTGAACATCCTGAACGGTTAATGACAAAATTAATTGTAACAGAAGCATTACTTACTTTTCAAACAAAAAAACTGTTCATAAAGTACGTACAGTAAAAACTGTACAAAGTTTCCTACCATATGCTCCTTCGTTCTTTAGAATGCTCAAACATCCGAAACTTTACAACCGATAGCTCTTTTTTTAAAATAGACAATGAAATATAACCATAAGCAAAAGATTTATGTATATCCATAATTTAAAAAGTTTACTATCATTAGCAATTTTGCGAATTATGATTTTGAACGACCCATGCTGTTGTAATATAGACAGGGGCTTTGCTTTTGAAACATTTCATTTTTTATTGAAAGATTTCATGTGTTGTGTCAAAGCCAATCGGTTACGGGTAAAAGTCGTTCATACGATCTTAGGCAAAATGCTCTAAAATTAGGAGGATGCAAGCATGAGCTTGTACCAGTTAGGTGATGAGCAGCAGGCTTCGCTGCAAAAAATTCGCAAACGTGTCATTGAAGCTATAGGTAAAAATATGGATTTGTATGGGATCACCCTGTCTGCGGGGCATTTGTACGGTTTGCTTTTTTTTGCGGATAAACCGATGACGCTGGACGAAATGGGCCGTGAAATGGAAATGAGCAAAACGAGCATGAGTACTGGAGTCCGAACGCTGTTGGATCTGAAAATGGTCAACAAGGTGTGGAGTAAAGGCTCGCGCAAGGATTTGTATGAAGTCGAATATGACTGGCATCAAACGTTCACAGACTTCTTTGCTATTAAATGGAGAAAAGCGGTTGAAACGAATTTGCTGGTGCTGCGCAAGGCCATTGAGGAGCTGAACAGATTGCTGGAGCAGGGCGGGGAATATGAGGAATTTAAGGCTGTTCTCCAGCAGGATCGTTTGAAAATGAAGCAGGCTGTTGCCTATTACAAGTGGCTGGACCGACTGATTGATTCGATGGAAAGCGAAGAAATATACAAGCTAATCCCGAAGGAAGAGGTTCGTGATTAATCGTTTATCCTCTTTTCTTTCCATAAAAATGCCGGAGCGTAAAAAGCGTTCCCGGCGTTTTTTTGTGTTTGGCTTTGTAAACTTTGGATTTGTTTTGTTCGATTTTGGTTTGGCCCTGCCTAAGGGTATAATAGAGTTAAAGGAGGCTTCATTATGGAGAGTATTACAATACATACCCGCCTGGGTCAGCTTCGTGGGGAAACGGTGAATGGATATCATGTATGGAAAGGCATCCCATATGCACAGCCTCCTGTGGGAGAATTGCGTTTTCACGCGCCTCAGCCTTTGAAGCCTTGGGAAGAAGTGCGGGATGCGACGAGCTTTGGACCGATCTGTCCGCAGCCTATGCCATCTGCTGAGAGTATGACCGGGAATCTGGTGGAACCGCCTGAGCAGTCAGAGGACTGCTTGTACCTGAACGTCTGGGTGCCCGCTTCGGAGGCACCTGCGAGGGGACGTCCGGTGATGGTGTGGATTCATGGCGGAGCTTTTGTAACAGGATCGGGAATGATTCCATTATATGACGGGGCACGGATGGCGGAAAATGGCGATGTTGTCGTCGTTACGCTCAATTATCGGCTCGGGCCGTTGGGCTTTTTGCACCTGACTCCGCGGGGTGACGGACTGACCTCTAATGCAGGGCTGCTGGATCAGATTGCTGCGCTGGAATGGGTCAGGGACCATATTGCCGCATTTGGCGGTAACCCGGACGAGGTGACGGTGTTCGGTGAATCGGCGGGCGCCATGAGCATTGCCGCGTTGTTGGCCATGCCAGCCGCTGAGGGCCTGTTCCAGCGTGCTATTTTACAAAGCGGAGCATCGCAGGTGCTGCCGACTTCACAGGCGGAGCAAGTCACGGCTGCATATCTCCAGCAGTTGGGGGTGGACACCCTGCATCCGGAACGATTGTTTACGCTACCGACGGAAGCGCTCATGCTTGCCATGGCCAAGACGCATGAAATGATCGGCTCGGGGCTGGCGATGCTTTATCAACCCGTTGTGGATGGTGTGACCTTACCAGAAGTACCCTTATCTGCGATTGCCAAAGGATCAGCCAAGCAGGTATCCGTTCTGATCGGAACGAATTTGCACGAGGGTGCCTATTTTATTCGCAAGGAATCCCATCTGATGAACAAGTCAATGGCGAGTCAGGCCTTGGAAATGATGACGGGCATGTCAGATGTTGGCGATTTGACGGAACCTTTCCCTGTTACGATTGAGGGGCAAGCGCAGATGCTGACCGATCTGTTCTTCTGGCGGCCTGCGCTGGCTCTAGCGGTTGCACAAGCAGTGTATGCCTCGGTGTGGATGTACCGTTTTGACTGGACGCTGCCGGGACATCCTGTATTCGGACAAGCGGTTCACGGCGCGGAAATTGCGTTTGTTTTTGATAATCTGGAGCTGCTAGGCAAGCTGGGGTTGGACGTTCATCCCTCTATGCGGACACTGGCTCACGATATGCAGCAGGCATGGGTTGCTTTTGCACGTGACGGAAAGCCTGTGCTGCCGGAAGGGGAATGGACGGTATACGACAGGGAATCGCGTGCTACGACCATTTTTCATCAAGGCATCTCGGTGCAGCATGACCCGGAAGGGGAAAAACGCCGCCAGTTGACCGGACAGATGAGGATCTGAGCCAATTATTGAGATGCCATCCAATAACCTAACATACTAAAAGCCTCCGCCCGCATTTTTGTATACGGACGAAGGCTTTTTTAGGTTGAACAGGTGCAGATGTATTGAAGGAACTAAATCTTGAATCGCTTCACCAGATCTTGCAAATCCTGCGCCATATTGGACAGCTCCTGAGAGGAAGAAGCGATTTCTTCCATCGCAGCCATTTGCTCTTGAACGGCTGCGGAAGTCGTCTGTGAGCTATCCGCCGAATTGCGGGACAGGCTTGCCAGATGGGTAACAGTAGCCGAAACTTCCTCCGTACTGGCCGAAATTTGTTCAGCGGCTGCGGACACGCTTTGAATCTGTTCCACAATATGAGATGTGGAGCGCTCAATATTCGTGAAGGCACCTTCTGCATCTTGGCTAATACGCAGTCCCTCACCCACCTGGTTACGAACATTACCGTTCATCGTAGCCGTGGAACGCTGGATCAGATCCAGCATCTGTGTAATGATCTGGCTGATGGAATCCGCGCTTTCCTTGGATTGCTCCGATAGCTTGCGAACCTCGATGGCTACTACGGCGAATCCACGCCCGGCTTCGCCTGCTCTGGAGGCTTCGATTGACGCGTTCAGCGACAGCAGGTTGGTTTGCTTGGCAATGGCAGCAATCGCGCTATTCATCTGCTTCGCATCGTCAGAGAGCTGTGACAGCTCATCCATCAGGCTGGCGGTTTGCGTCACAGCTTCCAAAATACGGTCCATCTGTGTGCGTACGCTGCCGATCATTTGGCTGCCTTTGGCTACGTCATGCTCAGTCTGTCCTACCGAATCCACAATAGAGCTTGCTGATTCCGCAATAGTGCTGACGCCCTTGGCCATTTCCTCAACGGCATTGGCTGTTTGTTCGGATGCCTCTGCACTGGTGGTGGCATTTTCTGCGGATTCCATAACCGTTTCCGCTACATGCTGTACGGATTCCGTCGTTTGCTCCGTACTTTCCTTGATCATCAGGGAGGAGGACGCGAGTCGTGATGACGTCTGGTTGACCTCGGAAACCATCGTATGCAATGCATGTGTCATCTGGTCAAAATTTTGCGCAAGCTCACTGAATTCATCCTTGCCGGACAGATTGACCCGTGCGGTAAGGTTGCCGTCACGGACGATACGTGTTCCTGCTTGCAGCTTGCGCAGCGGGATCAGGAAAGAGCGAATCATGAGAAAGATGATAACAGCAGCGACCAGTATGGAAATAATAATCACAATCAGACTTTGCTTCAAAATCGGTTGGGTAGCATCACTGTAATCCTCCATATCCGATAGTGCGATAATGTTCCACCCGGTGACAGGGTCCTTGAGTGTAAAGGCCAGCATATCTCTATTCATAAATTTCATTTGTAATATGGAAGGGGTATCATTTTGAGCGGTTTTCTCTACTTCGGGAAGTCCCTCAATGGTGTCTGCCGGTTTTTTGCCTGAATTGTTAAAGGCTGCTCCAGTTCCAGATACAATTTTATGATTAGAATCGACAATAAAAAGTCCCCCGCGTTCGCCAATCTTAACAGACTGGAGGTTTTCATTCATTTTGTCCAGATTCAAACTCAACGCAATAGCTCCTTGACCATCCTCCAGCGTTCTTGATACAGCAAGCGCCAGATTTCCTGTCGTAGGGCTCACAATTGGAGCACCAACGGATACTTTACCCTTTTGCAGCATCGCATTTTTGTACCACGGTCTCTCCTTGGGATCATAATCGGTCGATTTTTTCGGCGAACGAACGTATTCTCCTTTCGTATTGCCGAGGTACGCGCCATCCAACTCGGGATGGGCTTTGACGATGACATCCAATTTTGCCTGAAGGGCCTCCTGGTTGGAAACAAGGGAATTGGATTCGATTTCAGTGGCAAACACGTCCAGGTCCTTCATAATGGGCGATACATACTGATTGACATTGCTGCGGATCAGATACAGATTCGTGTACACAGAACCAGCCACTTGCTGAGTGAGTTGCGTTGTGGCCCCCTGATACGAAAAGTATCCAATAAGAGCGCTTGGAATCAATAGCACCGCCAAAAAAGATACAATCAATTTTGTCCGCATTAAATAGAACTGTTTGAGAAACCTGCTCCACCATGGAACTGTTTGTTTTGCTTTATTAGTCATAGTTGTTACTCCTCTGTGTCTGATAATCACTACATTGTTTTATTCGACAAAAACCGATGGATTTTATAGATGTAATCTATGGGAAAAGATAAATAGCTGCTTGTTTTGTACGTTTTTTTCTAAAAATAGTTCTAAAGTATCATAATATATATAAATAATTATACATAAAAAGCCAAATCGGAGATGCAAAAGCATCTTCTCGATTTGGCTTGGGTGAGGGATAAAATGGACATTGAACCTATTCGTTTTTTTGCTGACGAGAAATCATAAAGAGTGTAATCCAGATAAGCATAAAGCCAGTCAATTGCGCTACTGTGACGATCTGCTGGAAAGCGATCCAGTTAATTACAACGCCGACCATCGGGAAGCTTAGTTCTGCCATCGTGGCATAAGATGCCTTGGTCGTACTGAGGCCCTTGTAATACAGTAACAGGCTGAGAAGACCGGGGAGCAGCGCCTGCAGTAACAGATTGATAATCACGGCTGCGCCCGCCCATGTGCCAGCAGGCATATTCCAGGGTGCATGCTCCACAGAGGTGAGAACGATCAGCAGTGGGAGAGCCGCCATGAAGCGCAGGGAGGTCACCGTCTCATATTTCATCGAACGAAGCAAGTAGCTTCCCATCACTGTCGAACCGCCCCACAGGACCGCTGCTCCTAGTGCAAGCAGGCTGCCGACGTGGACGAAATCATGAACATGTCCAAAAGGGAGCGACCAGCCGAAAGTAAGCAGATACGTCCCCAACAGAGCGACGACAATTAATATTCCAAAATTACGCGGCAGCATTTCCTTCAATATAACGCGGGCCAGAATAATAGCGACTAACGGCTGAAGCTTTTGGAGCAGCAGTACAGCGTTAAGATCACCGTTGCTAAGTGCCATCGTGAAAATCACACTGGCCAGAGCAGAACCGCCCCACGAGACGAACAAGATAGCCAAAATCTGACGAAGCCGTACCGCCTTAAGCTCCTCGCGATGCTTCCATAGCACTGGTGCCAGGGCGATAAAGAGCAGCACATGCTCCATCAGCACAATTTGTGTAGAGGTAAATGATTTAAGCAAAATAATGCGAAATAGCGGGTCCGCGCCCCACAAGGCTGCTCCAATCGCGACTAGCCAAAAACCGCTTTTCATGTGGGAGCTACGATCAAAACCTTTGGATGTTAGTACAGTTGATGATTGACTCATACTCAATTAGCTCCTTGCGAATACAGGACCGGTGGCACAAAAACCCCCGTCCATGGCGATAAGCCATGCAAGACGGGGGTTGATCAAATAAACTTGCCGCTTTATGCAAGTTAAATGAAGTTGCTGCATAACCAATAACACAGCATTCATTCACTTTGCGGCATGTTCATGCTTCGATCTTCTTCCATCCGGACTTTACCGTCGGCTTTGGCATCTCACCAAATCAGTCCGTATCTTGTTGCCAGATACAGAGTCGCGGGCTTAGCTCCATGAGCCATACCGCCGGTTGGGAATCACACCCTACCCCGAAGATCCTTATTCCGTTTTTTAATTTCTCCTATAGGATATACCTGTTTTAGAATGAAGTCCAGTGAAAAATATGTGTACATCGAGCAGTGGTTTTCATTTATTTCTTGAAAGCGTTTTACAAAATGACATATTACAAGGTAATAACTTTGTACTCGATGCGGTGGATGGCCGCATAAGCTACGAGCATTCCCAGCACGGCAAAGCCGATCTGCACAAGCGCAAAGGAAGCTTCTAATCAGCTCAATTGCTTCGCTTGTCTTCTGATGAATCCTGGATAGCAGCTTTGCATGTTCTTCTGGCAAAATATGCGGATCGGCATCCAGCATCTCGGCAACCTTCACTGAAGTAGATTTTTTTCTCCATACCCAGCATAAGCTGTAATCAAATTACTGGAAATTCGCCACCTTCCTATATTATACTGAAAGAGTTTACAATCCGATATATGGAATACAGTGTTATGATATCCGGGACATGCCTTATACGAAAGCTTGGACATGATCGAAACATGAGCTACGGCACAGGACCGTCATAAAGGAGAGCAACGATGTTTGTCATACGAGGAACACAAAAACTGCTGAAGGAATGGGATGTCGAACCACTACAGGTTGATATTTATCCGCCTTTGAATAGTTGGCATGCCAACTTGTTTTTGCTTAATCGAAGAAAAAATATTGTGTTTATGCATGATGCATCCCGCTTGAGTGTCACACTGTTCGGAATCAAAAAGGCGCAGTACAAAAATCTACCAACTCTTTTTGTCCAAGCCTTGAAGGAGCTCATGCTCAGTGAGGGTTTTGATGAACAAATTGTAGAGGCGTACACACAGGAAGGCGCACAGATGCTGGCTACTACGACGAACAGCTATAGTGTGATGGTAGCCTTGGATGAGATTATTTTTGTCATGAAGGAACTGGATATGGAGCATGGATGCGAGTTGGAAAAAAACCAATGCAATAACCGGATTGTGTTAAAAACGGTTCAATACCAGTATCCGGTCGATGCTTTTAAAGAAGCTTTGGAAAAGCATTATAAACTAGAGAATGTTTAAGGGAATCTACTGTTTTTTTATAATCGCTTACATATTAATGATCTGTTATCCCAGGGCTATGGTCCTGTGACGATGAAATCCTAAGCTGTGAGTATCCACCAAAGTCCATCTGGGCGGGGGATGCTTTTTTTTTTACAACTCACAGGAAAGCAAAGCTTGCGATGAAATGAATCACAGCGCAAAAAGCGTTACACTTTGGTAAAATAAAACGATACAGTGTTTGACACCATCGGTCAGACTTAAAAACAGGGGGTACATAACGAGCATGAAACGAATTATTGAGGTAGCCAAGGAAGCAGGAATCGAAGAAGAGCATTTGGAGACGTATGGAAAATATAAAGCGAAGCTGAATCCGTCTCTGTGGGAGCAGGTGAAGGACTATCCGAATGGAAAGCTGGTGCTGGTCACAGCAATGAATCCGACTCCTGCGGGAGAAGGCAAAACGCTAACCACCATTGGACTGTCGCAGGCGCTGAATGCGCTGGGGCACAAGACCATAGCTGCGCTGCGAGAGCCGTCACTTGGCCCCTGCTTTGGCATGAAAGGAGGAGCAACCGGGGGAGGAAAAGCCCAGATCGTTCCGGCCGAGGATATTAATCTGCATTTTACGGGTGATATTCACGCGATTTCGGCTGCGCATAATTTGCTGGCAGCGATGATTGACAATCATTTGTTTCATGGCAATGCTTTGCGCTTGAAGCCGGAACGAATCATGTGGAAACGAGCTGTAGATATGAATGACCGGAGTTTGCGAAGTATAGTAACCGGATTGGGAACAGGTAATGGAGCAGTGAGAGAGAGCGGATTTCTGATTACCTCAGCCTCGGAAGTGATGGCGGTATTGTGCCTGAGCGAGAATATCAACGATCTCAAAGTGCGCTTGGGTCGAATGGTCATCGGATATAATGAAGCGGGCGAAACGGTAACGGCGGAGGATTTGCAAGCAGTAGAAGGCATGGCTGTGCTGCTTCGGGAAGCGTTAAAGCCGAATCTGGTGCAAACGCTGGAAGGAACGCCCGTCATTGTGCATGGTGGGCCTTTTGCCAATATTGCGCACGGATGCAGCAGTCTGATCGGTACGAAGCTGGCATTGAAGCTAGGGGAGGTTGTCGTGACGGAGGCCGGATTTGGGGCTGAGCTGGGGGCAGAAAAGTTTTTTGATATCAAATGCCGTCAGTCCGGTTTGCAGCCAGATGCGGCTGTGTTGGTTGTAACCGCCAAAGCGCTGAAATATAACGGCGGTGTAGCTAAAAATGAGCTGGACGCGGAAAATCTGGCGCAATTACAGCTTGGATTAGCCAATATGAATCGGCATGTACGGAATTTGCAAAAATTCGGCGTGCCTGTACTGGTAGCTGTCAACCATTTTGTAACAGATAGCGAAGCCGAATTGGAACTGATTTTTGCGGAGTGTGGCAAGCTGGGTGTACCCGCAGAGCTATCGCAGGTGTGGGCACAGGGAAGCCAAGGGGGAGAAAAGCTGGCCCAAAGTCTGCTACATCTGCTCCAAGAGGACAAGGCTCATTTTGCACCGTTGTATGATCATACGCTTGATCTGCAAGCGAAAATTAGTGTCATTGCGAAGGAGCTTTATGGTGCGGCAGAGGTAGTATATACTCCAGCGGCTAAACGAGCGTTGTCCGGTATGGAGCAGCTTGGCTTCGGGCAACTGCCTGTATGCATGGCCAAAACGCCGTATTCCTTTTCAGATCAGCCGTCTCTGTTAGGTGCACCGGAGGGCTTCACGATCCACGTGTCCAGAGTGTCATTGTCCGCAGGAGCAGGCTTTGTGGTCGTGGAAACAGGCAGCACCATGACCATGCCCGGTCTGCCTAAAACCCCGGCAGCTGAGCATATGTCGCTGGAGCCGGATGGGAGCATTCAGGGCTTGATGTAGTTTTATTGCGAAAAATGCTCGGCGCTTTAAGAAGAAGCACCGAGCAGCTTGGGCAGTTCGGTGAGCAGCTTTTGCCGGGTCATGGCATCGTTCCAATTCCAGCGGTCTGCTTCTACGAAATACACCCGGCCTTGACGCACAGCGGGCAGGCTGCGCCAGAGAGTGCTGTTCAGCATACGTTCCAGCGTACGTTTGGAGTCCGAGGCTGTGGGTATGAGCATAAAAATACGGTTCCCGGCGTAATCGGGGAGCTGGTTTGGCTCGATTTCCGCGAAGCCATGTCCTTCGTCGAGTATCTTTTGGATCGGCTCCACAGGCTGGAAGCCCTGCGGGTGGTAAAGAGCCGCCGCGAAGCCGGACATCCCCATCACAAATAGACGATTACCATGATCGAAGATGAAGACGGAGGCCGTTTCTCCGGCTGTAATCTCTGTGCCAAGCTGCTGCCACATGCTCAGATTGCGGGCGGCGAAGGCAGACAGCCATTGTTCGGCGTTGCGCTCCTTGCCAAGCCAGGAGCCGAGCGTCCGCAGACGTTCCTCCAGCGTGGCGAAGGAGTTGAAGGTGACGGTAGGCGCAATCCCGGCAATGCGCTCATATTCCTGTTCATCCGAATTAGCGATGATAATCAGATCGGGATCGAGAGCACGGGTCAAGCGAGTATCGAGTGGAAGACCGACATCGGCAACGTTCGCTAGACGATGTTTATAGACGCTGTATTCACTGAATCGTAGACTTCCGCCGATAGCTTTGGCCCCCAGTGCGAACAGATCACCCATCGTTTCCCCATGATAAATGATGCGGCTGGAGCGGCGTGGAATATGGATATAGTGGCCTGTCCAATCCTTAACGCGGACAGAACAGGGAACGTTAAGCGCATACTGCCCCGGTGGAATCCCGGTCATTTGCCGAAAGCGTCGGTTAAAATAATATTCGTCAGAGAAACCAACCTGACGGGCAATTTCACGTAAAGGCCGTTTGCATTCCCGCAGCAGCCGCTTGGCATGATTCAAGCGCAGCTCAGTGAGGTAATGCAGCGGCTTTTTTCCTGTCCTTTTGCGAAACATTTGCGAGTATTGCCATATGGAAACATTCGCGTGTTCGGCAAGCTGCTTGACGGTAATTGGCTTTTCATAGTGTTTCTCCATGTAGGTAATGGTGCCCTCGACTGATGCTGGCAACGCCGGGCAAGAATGATCTTTATACTCCATATTGACATGCGACTCCTGCCACAATAGCAGTAGCTCCTGAAAGAGAATTTGCTGCCTCAATTCAGAAATGCCATTATGCAGGTGTACCGGTTGATGGGCGCTATGGAATAGCTCTCCAGCCAACCGAATGGACTTGGAAGAAGAGGTAACGATATGCTCACGTGACCCCGGTAGGAGGGGACCCTTATATATGGAAAAAGTACTATTTGTATTTTCAGCCAGAACCGTGTCTGATCCTGATTCCGATGACATGACGATGACCTCGAACATGAGCTTGTAGTATTCGGGTACAGTTCCATTCAGGGGAGCGATCCGATAGGAATCACCGGGAGTCAGCCAATACCCGTGACCCGCATGGAATAGATACTGCTCCGGTCCAATGTCCACCATACCTGTGCCTTCAATGAACATAAGCAGGCAGTGATATGGAACCACATGTGAATAAGATGTAAATGCAGATGCTGAAGGGCTGGAGGACTGCACTTCAGCAGGCTTCCGAACCCACTCAATCCCCTTAAAGTGAAAAAGCAACGAGCTGGGCGAGGGAGGACAGACGGGCGATTGAGGCTGCATGACTGTGTAACACTCCTTTTATTGAGAATCGTTATCATATGTACATAAGTATACCTCCTTTTGGATGAACAAAAAAGAAGCACATCAACAAGTGTCGATATGCTTCCCCATTCTTATTTGATCAGCTTGGGTAATTCCTCCAGCAACCATTCCCGAGTGGTGGCATCACTTTCGGTCTTGCCAATATCCTGAGCGTACACATGTCCCTGCTTGACGGCAGGAAGCTGGAGCCACAGCTTGCTATTCATCAACTGCTCAGTAGATTGCTTGGCTTCAGCAATTGGGGTATTGAGTATGAAAATCCGATCTCCGGCGTATTGTCCGATCACTTCAGGTGAAATTTGCACAAATCCTTGGTCTTCATCCAGCACTTTCTGGACAGGGGCCGTAGGCTTGAGGCCATTCTTTTCGTACAATATCTGTGACAGCCCTGTCTTTCCCATCACGAACAAGCGATCACCGGGATAGTAGGTGAAGACCGTAGCTGTTTCTCCCGGTTTGACGCCGTTGGCATGCAGCTTGCTCCACATCTCGGTTTCCTTGATTTTGTACTGTGCAAGCCAATCCTCGGCACCTTTTTTCTTGTTTACGATTTCTCCGAGGTGCAGCAATCGCTCGTTCAGCGGAGCGAAGGTGTCGAATACAATCGTAGGCGCGATTTTGCTCAGAGCTACATACTGCTTTTCGTCTGTATTGCCTGTAATGATCAGGTCAGGCTGTAGCGTCAATGCTTTTTCCAAATCAATCGGAAATCCCAGATCGGCTACATTCTGAACCTGCTTCTCATATACCTTGCCCTCAATCATGGAAGTGGATGTGCCTACAGCCTGTACACCCAAAACCAACAGATCGCCATAGTTTTCACCGAAATAGGCAATGCGTTGTGGAGTCGTGGGGATGTTTACCGTGTGCCCCATATAGTCTGTATAAGAGCGTATTGTAGCAGCTACTGGAGTCTTGGTAGTTGCTGTCGTTCCTGCTGTGGGTGCTGTTGTGTTACTGCTTGCAGCAGGTTTCTCCGGGGTGCCGCATCCCAGCAGCAGCGCTGCCATAAGAGAGAGCAGGATGAGCAGGCTGGTATATTGACGAGTGGATTTCTTATGAATCATGTTAACCTCCGTATGATTGATGGCTTCACTATTTTGTGAATGAGAACTATTATCACAGAAGCAATGATAAGCGATGCACCTCCAATACTCAATGGACAAACTTGGTCACGCAATTCGATTTTGTACAAAGGCAGATTCATCGCGTTCGCCTTTGTGCCGTATGTACATCTTTATCTCAACTAATATAGCTATAAAGATACCGCCTATTTTTTTATACATTCTTAATGAAAGAGGCTTTTGAGATGGGACTGTTTCTTACATATGTTTTACTAGGCTTTTCTATAGTACTACAAAAGATTTTATAGCATTACAATATAAAGGACTGGCGGAAGACCGTCAGTCCTTTATTCATATCGCAGTCCATTTGACAGCTCGTCCAAACGATCCCAATCCAAAACCGTGATTTTTTTCTGTTCTTTACGCAGGATATTGTCGTCAGATAGCTTTTGAATGACACGGTTGACATGTCGGGCAGTTGTGCCGATCAGCGAAGCTATTTCAGGTATATGCGGTGTCTGAATTTCTTTTCCAAACTCATTCTGAAGTTGTGTTGTTAATAGATAGCTTGCCAAACGCTCTTCTACAGAAGCTAATAGATTTATTCGTGAAGCGGTTGTACAGGTCAGGAGCTTATATGAGAGATGCTTTAACAGCTCATTCTTAAATCTGTGATTCTGCATTAGATTGGTTTCAATGAAACGTTTGTTGATTTGTTCGACCCTCCACTTGAAAATAAATTCCGTCCAATTCATCTCCCTCCTTTAAAACAAACTCATTGCGTTCATACACACGAAGCTGAATCGGAAGAGCTTCAGGGGAGGAAAATATTTGAGTGAGATTAAATTGTGAGATGTAATATTCGATGAGAGCTTGCTCTTGAGTGGATTTCATCGTCTTCTCCTTTTTGGACATCGGTCCTTTTCATTATACAGGGAACTGCTACGATAGGGAAAAAGGAGGAGGTTGATCACAGTGAAATTTGTTTTTGATTTAGATGGAACCATTTGTTTTCACGGCAAGCCTTTGAGTGAAGCGATAGTACAGGCTCTAGACGCACTTGTAAAAAGAGGCCATGAAATTATCTTTGCATCCGCTAGACCGATCCGTGATTTGTTGCCTGTGTTGCCGCTTCATATGCAGTATTTTCCAATGGTTGGCGGGAATGGCGCGTTTGTTTCCAAGGATGGGAAAATCATTTCAACCATTCATTTTGACCCACACACAGCTGACGATATCATCAAGCTAATCAAGAAATTCGAGGCAGATTATTTAATGGATGGCCGTTGGGATTATGTTTATTCAGGAGATAGCGAGCATCCTATTCGGCGGAATGTGGACCCTGAGCTGCGAGCCAAAAATATACATTTAGATGAGTTGAATGAGATCGTAAAAGTGGTCATATTGCGCAGCCTTCATACGCAGCTATTCATAGAAGAGCTTCAGCAGCTACCCGTCATTACATATAGACATGGGCAAGAAGATATTATAGATATCAGTCCTAAAGGCGTGAATAAATGGACGGGCCTGCAACAATTAGGTGTAGAGCCGCAACGATTTATTGCATTTGGTAATGATGCCAACGATGTGGAAATGTTCAAACATGCCCTCCATTCCGTATGTGTGGGAGAGCATGTAGACCTTTCACAGTTGGCCACAGAAAAGGTTAGTCACGAAGAAGAGCTAATCATAAGAAAAGTAATCGAGTTGATGGAGGAAATGCAATAGCTACGTTTAAGCTTGTCATGCCAGTCTGCATAAATTGAACAAGTCCTTCATAGACATGTACTAATTCATTTAAAACATGTGCTGAAGGGGTTGATGATATGCGCCGGATTTCATGGATGCTTGCCATGGTCATGTGTGTAACGCTGCTGCTGGCCGGGTGCGGCAAGAAGAGCGCGGACGATGTGGTTAAGGATTTGAGTGACGTGGTGAGTGACCTGAACAGCTACCACGGTACAGCTTTGATGACGCTGCATACCGGCGACACGCCGCAGGAGTACAAGGTGGACATTTCCTACCGCAAGCCCTCCTATTACCGAATTGCCATGACGAACGAGAAAAAGGATGTTACTCAGATCGTGTTGCGAAATGATGAGGGTGTATTCGTATTGACGCCCAGTCTGAATAAGAGCTTCCGCTTTAAAAGCGATTGGCCGAACAACCAGGGCCAGGTATATTTGTATGAAACGCTGGTTCGCAGTATTATCGGCGATGCATCACGTCAGCTGGCTTCGGACGATAAATCCTATGTATTCGATGTAGCGGCAAACTACAACAGCCACGCGCTGGTAAGGCAAAAAATATGGCTGTCCAAAAATAACTATGCACCCACTCAGGTACAGGTATCTGATGCGAACGCCAAGGTAGTTGTGGATCTGAAATTTGATCAATTTGCGTTTGATACGAAGTTCGACAAGGACTCTTTTGATATGGAGCGTAATATGGCTTCTGGAAAAACAGGCAAGGGAAATGAAGGAACGCCTTCAGCCGGAGCAGTGGATTCCAGCGGGCAACTAGATCCTACAGATACGATTGATGGTATGACAGGTGTAATGTCCAGCACGGATACGGAGGCCAAGCCGGATACAGCGGGCAACACAGAGACGCAGCAGCAAACCCCGGGTGCATCAGATGCAGCCACAGGGACATCCACAGGCACGGATGCTGCTGAAGCGGTAATGGGTGAATTCGGCTTGATCGAACCGTCCTATACGCCAGCCGGAGTACAGATCAAGGATACGCCAGAACTGGAGGATAATGGTACACATGCGGTGATGCTGCGGTATAGTGGAACGTATAACTATACGATTGTGGAGGCGCGTCCGAAGGATCGGGCCGTATCATTGGCTGCGGGTGAACTGGTCGATATTGGAGGAAGCTTTGCCGTTCTGGCGGGAAGCGAGCAGCAGACGATGACGTGGATGAATGACGGTATAGAGTTCCGTATTACCAGTGCTGACCTGCCTGTGAGCGAAATGATACAAATTGCCGCTTCTATACAGGATCAATCGGGTAAATAAAACTTTATAGACGGATGCAGACGGTTTAGAGTGTATTTTACTCTGCTTCCGCCCGTATCCGTCTTTTATTCATCCAAGGTCTAGGAGGGTGCACTTCTCGCTTGGGAGTCATGTTCTTTGTGGAGGATGCTGACAAACGCCATCTGCCATTGACAGCCACGTTTCTGAACATTACCATTAACCTTTGGAAGTAAGGATTTTGTCCATTCCGAATGGTAAGAGGCTATGTTACAGGCTAACAATTGAAGAAGGTGACTGGATTTTGCAAGCACAATACAGATCGACCCGGGCCGAGATCAACCTGGATCACCTTGGCGCCAACTATGAGACTTTCCGTAAGGCATTGCCAGCGGATAAGCTGTTGCTGGCTTGTGTCAAGGCTAATGCCTACGGACACGGTGCCGTGGAGATATCCAAGGAATTGGAACGCCTTGGTGCGGATTACTTGAGCGTCGCTTTTCTGGACGAGGCCCTGGAGCTTCGGCAGGCGGGGATCAGACTGCCTATCCTTGTACTCGGCTATACCCTGCCCGAAGCTGTGCAGACGGCTTGGGAGCAGGATATTACACTGACTGTGTTCAGTGAAGAAGTGCTGGAGGGTATCCGTAGACTGGACCGCAAAGGAAGCGAACGCAAGCTGAAGGTGCACATCAAAATAGACAGTGGCATGGGACGACTGGGCCTGCTGCCTGGAGAAGAGGCGGTTGCCTTTGTCCGGCAGACTCACCAGTTGGAGCAAGTGCTGCTGGAAGGCATGTACACCCATTTTGCCCGCGCGGATGAACAAGACAAAAGCTATACACTGCAACAGTATAATCGGTTTCAGGGCGTGGCGGAGGCGCTAAGGGAACAAGGCATCACCATTCCCATTATACATACGGGCAACAGCGCGACCACCATTGATACCCCTGCGCTTTCCCCCAATATGGTGCGGATTGGCATCAGTATATACGGCCTGTATCCGTCCGATGAGGTTAACCGGCAAGCCATTGAGCTACTGCCTGTATTGTCATTGAAAACGGCAGTGGTTTATACCAAGACGCTCCCTCCCTGCTGGGGGGTTAGCTATGGCACCCGGTACGTGACCTCCGACGAAGAGCGAATTGGCACACTGCCGATTGGCTACGCGGATGGATACTCCCGCATGCTGAGTGGGAACATCGAAGTGTTGATACGCGGCCGCCGCGTCCCGGTGCTCGGCACCATTTGCATGGACCAGTGTATGGTATCCTTACAATCTTTCGCAGAGGATGCGGAAGAAATTCAAATCGGCGAAGAGGTTGTTCTCATCGGCCAGCAGTCCGGCGAAACGATTGCGGCGGATGAGCTGGCATCCAAGCTGGGTACCATCCACTATGAGGTGATCTGCATGATCGCACACAGGGTGCCGCGTGTTTATACACGGGGAAATATCCCTGTCGTTCGAGTGAATTCGCTTCTTCCAACCCGCTGGGATTAATTTCATGACGCAAATTACCGGATAAAAGCAGGAGTTTTCGCAGAACGTCCCGAAATTATGTACAAAGGAAAGAAAAGAGCGCTGTAACTGTCAAAACGACGCATCAGGCTCCGCTGACACTTGTATTTCGGGGATCAAACGCCTGTACGAAAACGAACTGCGTAGTTTATAATGGAATACAGCATAGATGATATACGAATATCATATACATTCTCTTGTATTCCGTTTTGAATAAATTACCGGGAATAACGTTATAATGGTACAATGGCGACAAGGTTTTGGGGGTGGAAGAGAAGTTGGCCAATTTGCAGAACACCAAAAGAATAATGATCAGTTTGCCGGATCATCTCTTGCAGGAAGTGGACGGGATCGTAGCCATGGAAAATTCCAACCGCAGTGAATTTATCAGGCAGGCCATGAAGCTGTATGTGGGCGAACGTAAGAAACGTTACATTCGTGAAGCCATGCAGCGTGGTTATATGGAGATGGCTAAAATTAACCTGACCATGGCCTCCGAAGCCTTTCATGCGGAGGAAGATGCAAACAGCACCTTGGGCCGTACAGTTAGCGGGGTGTAATCCATATTGATCGTAAAGCGCGGCGACGTTTTTTT
Source organism: Paenibacillus sp. NRS-1782 (assembly GCF_050467685.1). Lineage (NCBI taxonomy): Bacteria > Bacillati > Bacillota > Bacilli > Caryophanales > Paenibacillaceae > Paenibacillus > Paenibacillus sp. NRS-1782. The sequence continues at coordinate 95,405 of NZ_JBITPH010000004.1, read as the reverse complement.
TGCAGACCTTTCACCCGTAGTCGGTTCCGAGCAAGGTGGCGTCAGACCTGTGCTGATCATCCAAAATGATATCGGCAATCGGTTCAGTCCCACCGTGATTGTGGCGGCCATCACCGCCCAGATTCAAAAGGCGAAGCTACCCACACACGTGGAAATCGACGCGGCGACGCATGGCTTTGATCGCGATTCTGTCGTTCTTCTGGAGCAAATTCGGACGATTGACAAGCAAAGGCTTACCGACAAAATCACCCATTTGGATGAAGAAACCATGCGCAAAGTGAGCGATTCGCTACAAATCAGTCTTGGTTTGATTGATTTTTAGCATTTTTGGAACGACGAGTGAAACGGGAAAAGGGCAGCGCGTGGGCGCTGTCCTTTTGCGTGTCCGATGAAAAATGCAGGCTGGGCCTGGCCTCATCGTTACGTGCTGGCGCTTTGATTCTTTTTTTGTGATAATGAAAGACATGATGAAAGACAAGAGTTGTAAGGAAGAAGGGATAGCTTTGTCTAACGAGGAAACGAAGACGGAAATCCGGCAGGAGCCGAACGAAGCAGAACGCCAGGAGCGGATTGTCAAACAAGTGGCGAGAGAGCTGTCGCTGGCACTCAAGCAAATCCGGACGACGATCAGTTTGCTGGATGAAGGGAATACGATTCCTTTTATCGCACGATACCGTAAGGAAATGACTGGGGAACTGGATGAAAATCAGCTGCGTGAAATTGAAGATCGTGTGCTGTATTTACGTAATTTGGAGGACCGCAAGGTAGAGGTCATTCGCATTATTGATGAGCAGGGCAAGCTGACAGATGACCTTCAGGCTGCCATCACTGCTGCGGTTAAGCTTCAGGAAGTGGAGGACCTGTACCGTCCATATCGGCAAAAGCGCAAAACCCGCGCGAGTGTGGCGAAGGAACGGGGGCTGGAGCCGTTGTCCATCTGGATCTGGAGCCAGTCGACGCAGGGCGATGCTCTGAAAGAAGCCGAGTCCTATGTGAATGTGGAACTGGGAGTGGACAGCGCTGAGGCGGCAATACAAGGAGCCTTGGACATTTTAGCGGAAAATATAGCGGATGATGCGGCTATTCGCCAATGGGTGCGTCGATATACGCTAGACCACGGCATGCTGACCTCCGAAGCGAAGGATGTAGAGCAAGAGTCTGTCTACGAGAACTACTATAGCTATCGTGAGCTGGCTAAGAAAATGCCGCCTCATCGTATTTTGGCGATTAATCGCGGAGAGCGTGAGGGCATTCTCAAGGTCGGACTGGAGGTAGCGTCCGATTCGATTCACAATTACGTCGCAGGTCAAGTGATTAAAGGCTCATCCGTCGTGGAAGAGCTGCTGCGCAACGTCATTGAGGATGCATATAAAAGGCTCATCGCACCCTCTATTGAGCGTGAGGTGCGCGCTGAAATGACAGAGAAGGGTGAGCAGCAGGCCATCTCTATCTTTGCCGGCAATTTGCGCAGCCTGCTGTTACAGGCTCCGATCAAGGGCCGCCGTGTGCTCGGTGTCGATCCGGCGTTTCGGACAGGCTGCAAGCTGGCGGTCGTAGATGATACGGGCAAGCTGCTGGAAGTGGCAGTGACGTATCCGACACCGCCGAACAACAAGAAGCGTGAGGCTGCCGAGAAATTCAAGCAGCTCATTGCCCAATACAGCATTGAGCTGATCGTCATCGGTAACGGAACGGCTTCGCGTGAAACGGAGCAATTCGTAGCTGAAGTCATTGCAGACATTGGTGACAGCAGCTTGGCGTACCTGATCGTCAATGAGGCAGGCGCAAGTGTTTATTCCGCCTCCAAGCTGGCGCAGGAGGAGTTCCCGGATCTGGACGTAGCTGAGCGCAGCGCGGCATCCATTGCACGTCGTGTGCAGGACCCGCTGGCTGAGTTGGTCAAGATTGAGCCGAAGGCCATTGGTGTAGGCCAATACCAGCATGATGTGTCACAAAAGCATTTGGATGAAAGCTTGAAGGATGTCGTAGAATCGGCAGTTAACCATGTCGGTGTGGATGTGAATACCGCTTCCTCGGCATTGCTGTCCTATGTAGCGGGCATTAACGCGACGATTGCCAAAAATATCGTGAAATACCGTGAGGAAAACGGCAAATTCAACAACCGTCGTCAGTTGCAAAAGGTACCGCGTCTTGGCGCGAAAACCTACGAGCAATCGGTTGGCTTTATCCGTATACCGGGTGGAGAAAATCCGCTGGACCGTACACCGATTCACCCTGAATCGTACGTCGTCGTTGACCGCCTGTTGGCTGAACTGGGGATCAGTGCCCACGATCTGGGCACCAAGGCTGTGACGGAAGCGCTGAACGTGTCCAACATTGACGAGCTGGCCGCGAAGCTGGAAGTTGGCGTGCCGACATTGAAGGATATTCTGGACAGCCTCCAGCGTCCGGGTCGCGACCCGCGTGACGAACTGCCGTTGCCTGTATTCCGCAAGGATGTGCTCAAGATCGAGGATCTGGCACCGGGCATGGAGCTTCAGGGAACTGTCCGCAATGTGATCGATTTTGGCGCATTTGTCGATATCGGCATCAAGAGTGATGGATTGGTTCATATTTCACAGCTGCGCAGCGGCTTCGTTAAGCATCCGATGGATGTCGTATCCGTTGGTGATAACGTAACCGTGTGGGTACTGAATGTTGACTTAAAAAAAGGCAGAGTCGGTCTGACGATGAAAGCTCCGGCAGAGGCGCAGTCGCAGGCATAATACTCTACAAATCCGTATAATCGCCTTAGGGTATAACAAAGACCGGAATTTCCGAACCACTTCGGAGACTCCGGCTTTCATTTTTTTACTGTCCAGAAGCTCTACCCATTGTTGGCATCATACTCTACACCCGGTGCTTTATGATAAAAAAACCAACAGTCATTCAACAGTTTGATCTGGCGCCGGTCCTTTTTGTAAAAGGCCCGCATAAGCTGGTTGCTGAGCCATTGAGGCAAGCCAATCTCCTCCTCTGCGTTACTTCTGTATGTTTAGCATATGGGGTGGGTGCCTAAAGTGTGCTTACCAATTGGATGGCTTATGAATTGAGGGTTAGACTTTGGACGCTATTTTGTAATATGCTTGGCAGTATGGAGCAAAGGAGGGGATTGGGGAAGGATGGAGTCCAAGTCCATAAGCAATTCCATGAACCATACCATGAGCGATGAAGAGCTTCAGAAATGGGTGGAGCACATTTCAATGGAGAGTTTTGGCGTACCGTTTCGCCATCGTGCCAGCTTTAATTCGCGACTGTCTTCCACAGGCGGTCGATATTTTATGAAAAGCCATCATATTGAAATTAATCCGCATCAGCTTGCAGCCTACGGGCGGCCCGAGGTGGAAAAAATTATTAAGCATGAGCTGTGCCATTATCATTTGCATTTGCGCGGGATGGGCTACCAGCACCGAGATGCGGATTTCAAAGCATGGTTGGCTCGTGTAGGAGGGAGCAGGCATTGTCAAACTCTGCCGGGGAGAGCGGAACGGAAGCCGCAGCCCTATCGCTACAAGCTGGTGTGCGCCTCATGTAGTCAGGAATACTTGCGGAAGCGTAAAATGAACCCCCAGCGTTACCGCTGCGGCAAATGCGGAGGTAAGCTTCGTCTGCTGGCACTTGACGGAACCCCCTGAATCATGGTAAATTAAATATACTGTATGAACATTTACAGCAATGTTCCCTGATAGCTCAGTTGGTAGAGCACTCGACTGTTAATCGAGTTGTCACAGGTTCGAGTCCTGTTCGGGGAGCCATGGAGAGGTACCCAAGTGGCTATAAGGGGACCCTCTGCTAAGGGGTTAGGCTGCGAAAGCGGTGCGAGGGTTCGAATCCCTCTCTCTCCGTTGGTTTTTCAAATCAGAAAAAGGACGCTTGTATGCATCGGATGATGCTTGCGAGCGTCTTTTTTTGTTTATATTCGATTCTGAAAATAACGATGATCTGAAAAGTGGCACAGCATGTGAATTTTTAGTTTACAAGGTCGGCTTCGGAAGTTGATCCAGTATATTTAGGAGAGTATGTGCTACGCCATTCTCTACATTGGTCAGGGTAACTTCAGAGCAGACGGCCTTAATGTCGTCATTTGCATTGCCCATAGCGATGCCTTTACCTACCATTGTCAGCATGGAAATATCATTATAGCTGTCACCTACCGCTGCGGCTTCCTCCATGGGAATACTCAGATAATCTGCAAGATAACGTAGTGCGTTTCCTTTGGAAGCATCCTTATGCTCGACTTCGAAGTTGCGGTCTGAGGAAATGACCATGTTCAGGCCGGGAAAATCCCGGTAACGCTCACGCCCCCGGTTCAGCTTGGCTTGATCGAAGGAGAAGCACAGCACGTTATAAATCTCTACATCCAGCGGAATATCTTCATACGAGGGGATACGGGTATGCCCGGTCTGTTCATATTGTTTTTCGGCTGCATGTAACAGAGTATCCAGCGAAATATCCGGATTGGCGCTTAGCAGGCGATCCATTTCAATAGCCAGCAGCTGATGACCGTTTTGTGGAGAATAAATAGCGCGGTCTGTCATGACCTCATAATAAAAATCGTTTTCGCGCAGCCAGCTAAGCACTTCAAACGTTTCATTCCGGTCCATAGGTGTAGAGGTTAGCTGGCGGCGATGTGCATCGTGTACGGTCGCGCCGTTTGCCCCGATGACGGGAGCCACAAGTCCTGCTTCCTCCAGCTTGATCCAGGCATCATAAGCGGCTCTGCCCGTGGCAATGGTCACCTGAATGCCTTGCTGCTGTGCCTTGCGGATTGCGTCAGCGTTCACCTTGCTTATTTTTCCTTCATCGTTTAGCAGCGTTCCGTCCAAATCAATCGCAAACAGTTTCATTTCTCCATCTCCTGTCTTCTTCTCTATGTCTCATGCTACTTCTTCCTTTACGGAACAATAATTTCAACATCATAACGGCGAAAAACATCCAGCATGGCCGGGTCTGGCAAGCGGTCGGTGATAACGATATCCACCTCGTATAAATCGGCAAAGCGGTAAGGAAGGTTTTTTCCAAATTTGGAGTGATCGGCAAGAATAATCACCTGATCGGCCTGTTTCATCATTTGGTGCTTGAGCATACCGTCCTTTTCGGAAAGAACCTCAGCCTGATTGATCGAATTGGTAATGACCGAGCATTCCTGTACATGGAGTCTTTCGGCACATGCTTGCACAGTGGTGGAGGAGTCGAGAATGATACGATTCCCGTCACGAACCATATCGGCAGCTATTTGTCCGATAATTTGTTTTTCTGAGGATACGGTGAGCAGTCTCTCTTTATAATTTCTACGTAAGTGAAAATGCGTTTTAATTCTCGGTAAACTACTTGTTTTACATTTTTTAAAATAAGTATTGCCATACATTCTTCTATTTGATATACTCTTTCTTGTCGCCAAGTTGATGTTTAAAATACGGCCCGTTGGTCAAGCGGTTAAGACACCTCCCTTTCACGGAGGTAACAGGGGTTCGATTCCCCTACGGGTCATTGTTGTCTTTACGGACTACATGTTACATGCTTAAGGGAAATTCCTGAGGTCTGATGGCGGACATCTTGGATGAACAGCATGAGCCATTAGCTCAGTTGGTAGAGCACCTGACTTTTAATCAGGGTGTCGAAGGTTCGAGTCCTTCATGGCTCACCATTTATATTTTATTATGCGGTCGTGGTGGAATGGCAGACACGCTATCTTGAGGGGGTAGTGAGCGTATGCTCGTGGAGGTTCGAGTCCTCTCGACCGCATCAATGGATAAACGGAAAAGTCTCTCATAGTAGAGGCTTTTTTTGTTTGTGCAGTAATGTAATAAAGTGATTATTATGAAGAAATAATGATTCCATAGTATAATATAAAGCCATAATGTTATAGAATGATAAGTATAAACTGATGAAGTGATGGTGAAAAATATGGACACTCAGCTGTTAGGGAATATATCAGAAAATATTTTGGGCTTGTTTCCAATGGTGAAGAAGAAATTTTTCGCCTACGGTCCGCTCGATTTCCCATTACATTTGTCGCCTAATAACTTTCAGACATTACTGTTGCTGCGAGAAGTGCGTTTGTCTACGGTATCTGATTTGTCCAAACAACTTAATGTCTCACGCCCGAACATGACTCCTTTGCTGGACAAGCTGGTGGAGCTTGGGTTGGCTGACCGCCACTCGTGTGACTCGGATCGCAGAGTCGTGAACGTGGCAATTACAGAAGAAGGCGATGCTTTTTGTGAACAGGTATTTCATACCTTTTCCAATAAAATTCAAGAGAGACTGGTGCTTCTGCCAGAAGAAGATTTATTGCACTTGGGTGAAACTCTGAACGAATTGAAGCAGATTTTACTTAAAATTGACAACTATAATTTGTAATGGGTGTACACGAGCTGACTGAGGGCCGCCATTTTCTTCGGAAAATAGGCGGTTTTTGTTGTATATTGTGGTATAATGAAAGCCAACATACATAATTCGGCAATTTTGGCACACGTGATCTTTGAAATGGGAACAGGAGACATGATATCGTTATTTGAGAGTCTGCTGGGGAGGAAGGAATTTCTATGCAATCTATTTACCAACGTATTGAAGAACTTATCAAGGAACGTGGAATGACAAAAAAAGCGTTCTGCGAGCAGTTGGGTATTAGTACAGGGAACTTTGGGGACTGGAAAAGAGGAAAAACGACGCCAGGCACGAATAAACTCATTGAAATCGCTTCGTTTTTTAATGCCAGTCTGGATTGGATCATGTTGGGGCGCGATGTGCAGGGTGAGGCGCTGAGGGAGTCGAGAGACCCTTATTTTTTTGGAGTTTCAGGGCAACTGGATTGCCAGGGGGGATCGCTTAGTGAGGCGGAAAAGGATTTTATACTTGAGTATATTGAATTTACCCGCTTTCGTAAAGAGAAAAATCAGGAAGATTCAATGACAGAATAAACGGGTGCAGAATTAAAGTATTGATTACCGAATAAGTATGTTTGCAATGATATTTAAAATTTGGGAACAGTTCAATAAAAAGTTAGGGTGTCGGAGGGGATAATTGTGGGAGACCAAACGATTTATCAACGGATTGAAGCCTTGATTAAGGATCGGGGAATGACGAAGAAGGCGTTTTGTGAAAAGCTCAAAATCAGCTCGGGGAATCTTGGAGACTGGAGAAGAGGAAAAACAACGCCGGGAACGATGCATTTAATCCAGATTTCGGACTTTTTTTATGTATCGCTGGATTGGTTAATGAAAGGCGTCAAGCCTGGTCAGGGTGTACTTCAGGAGCAAAAGGCTGCTTATTTTTTTGGAGTGATGGGGCCATTGAATAGCCAGGCAGAGGATCTGGAAACAGAAGAACAGAATTTCATATTAGAATATGTGGAATTTGCGAAATATCGTAAGCAAAAAGGTGAGAATGACAAAACACAGCCTGAATGATCTTCTCTCTAAAGATCACTCAGGTTGAAAACACGTAAAACGGACTGGCGGGTTCGATTGACGAGTTTATTTGGGTTGTCGATGTTGTAGCGTCTCGTATACTTGGAAAGACGCTCACATCGTTGGTTTCAGAGTGGTGGTGCCTCCTTATAATCGTTATCGTCAATGTTGAGGATTGCAGCAACTTGTTTTCTGTACCTTTGTGCTTTGCGGGTGCCGTGAATCAGATTGGACAAGCGTGAAGGCGGGATGTTATGCGTTTCACAAAATGTTTTCTGATCCAGCCGAAGTTCGACAAGCCTTTGTTTGATGGCCCACCCGAGGGAGGTGACAGGCATTTTGTTGTTCAAGTGAAATCGCCCCTTACGGATTCTTGCGGAATAATTGGTGTGTTATAATAATCATCAGTAAACATGTTAGAATTAACCATCTGAAACTATGATACACGTTTATACGTGTTTTTACAATCTAAAATACGTAATTCGGATAAAAATATAACTTAATTAAGTGATGAATGGTCTGGATGATCCATCTGAAGCCTGTTAATTGTGCGAAATTGCAGTTGTATTCCGGATAAAAAAAGCACTCTGCCACTGGAAAAAGTGGTGGGAGTGCTTTTGGCATTGGTGCTGGAATTTTGAAAACAGGCATCAGGGGGATGCAGGAGGCGTATAACGAGGGCGTACGAAGGAATCAGTGAAGTTCACCCGCGCTGGTGGCTGCTGCTCATATAGGGTGGCTGAGTAATGTAGGAGCTGGACCAATGCCTATACAGAAGTCCGCGCTGAAATGCGGTTGGCTCTGACTCAGGGACATTGTATTGTTTCCATGCGGCTAGCAGCTCGTTGGTCATTCGCTGAATAACAGGGTTCTTTTCCTCAGAAGGAGGATTGAGCAGCTTAAAAGCATCTTCGACACAGAAGGACACTGCCGCAGCAAGGTAGCCGTGAATGGTCTGCTCTACATTATTTCCAAGGGAAACGTTAATCCAACTATGAACGGTTGCGAGTGTACCAATCGCATTGTATTGGATGAGTGTAGCTTCGAGTTGGTCAAATTCAAGCCAAGGGTACAAGGCTTTGGCGAGCTTAAGCAGGCGTTGGCCAGATAGGCGTGACTCTTTCACATGCTGTAGGGAAGAGCGCTGGGCGTGCAGCATTTTATCAATGAGGGCGATACGCCAACCATCATTTTGCTGAACAGCGATATAGAGGCTTTTGATAGCCATGCCATCGAGGGATGTGAACTGAGGAAGCAGATCAGTGCGTACATAGTGTTCCAAGTCTTGTAAACAGGTTAAGCGGCCATTGCGAAACAGCTCCTCCAGCCCGTAGGAACGAGTGAAGCCACCGACAGGCAGGGAAGGGTCCAACAGCAATGCGTAGTTCAGCAAACGATTGCCTTTGTGCAATGCGGTTCGCCTCCTTGGAATAGAATGTTCATGTTAAATTAAATAACTTTAAAAAGCGCATTCAGAAAAGTACTTAGAAAAAATAGAGATATTATGTAATATATATTTACACTCATAGTGCTGACATGTCAAATTAAATATTTTTATAGCTATTACATGTTATATTATATGACTTTAAAATAATTGTTGTATTTATGTTTACAAATAGAATACAAGGGAGTATAATAAATCTGTTGCCTCAAAACATTAGAATTTGCGGTCGTGGTGGAATGGCAGACACGCTATCTTGAGGGGGTAGTGGGCGTACGCCCGTGGAGGTTCGAGTCCTCTCGACCGCATTACATGCAAGACACAGTTAAAAAAGCATCCTGACACGTTTTTGACGTGATTGGATGCTTTTTTTGTTATATAAGCTGAACTAAAATATCCTTTTTCCTAGCCGCAGGAGCAGTTGCCTGGATCGGCTGCTTGTGAGAAGGTGATGAAATAGCCTGTCAGCTTTGCTGTAAAAGCTTCTCAATATCCCCCGTCAGTTTATCTGGAGTTGTCTGTGGGGCATAGCGCTTAAATACGTTACCTTCGCGTGTAATCAAAAATTTAGTGAAATTCCATTTGATCGCTTTGGAGCCTAATACGCCGGGAGCTGTTTGGGTGAGGTAGCGAAATAAAAGGTGCGCCTGATCGCCATTGACATCTATTTTGGCAAACATCGGAAATGTAACTCCATAGTTGATCTGGCAAAACTCCGAAATGTCCTCGCTGGAACCTGGCTCTTGCTTGGCAAACTGATTGCTGGGAAACCCCAAGATTTCAAGACCCTGCTCTTGGTATTGGTCATATAGTTCTTGTAGCGCCTTGTATTGGGGGGTTAGCCCGCATTTGCTGGCTGTATTCACGATGAGCAGTACTTTTCCTTCGTATGTGGACAACGGAATTACGTTCCCTTGCAGGGTTTGTGCATCATATTCATAAACGGTCATGGTTTTCCTCCTAATTTGATATTCTACAATTAAATTGTAAGAAATTTAACGAAGAGTTGCAAACCTATAAATAGATGTAATGCGCCGTTTATCAGGTGCATACAGCACTTTTTCTTTCTCTTTTACAAATAAAGGACAAAAAACGCTCCCCATACGTCAATATTGACATGCCTCTTCATTTTCGAAAAGAGATGAAAAACCGAGCTTGAAGGAGCTGGGAGAAGAATATTTATGTTGTAAGCGCTGTTATTAATCTTTTATGCTCTAAAGACCGATTTATAACCCCGCAGGTGAGCTTTACAGTGTTCCTTGCGCGGGTGTATGATTCAAGACGTAATTTCAAATGAAGTGAATGAAGCAGCAACGAATTGTCTATAGCGCTGAATTTTGCAGTTGCAAAAGCGGGGGAACCAAACGGGATCTATGCGGCTTTTAGAGGGCCGTGTGTCTCATGGGGTGAATTTTCTGGCCAAGTGCCAGAAATAGGGCGACTCTCACGTCCGAATCCGACAGCTAACCTCGTAAGCGTACAGGGAGAGGCAACAAACCGCCGTGTGCAGCCATGGTTTATTTTATCATGGTTACGTAAGAAGCCGGAGGAAAGCCTTTTTCCTTTGGCTTCTTTTTGTTGTCTTTTTATACCGGGAGAGGAGCTACTGATGGAAGGTCGGCTAATCATTGTCACTGCACCAAATGAAACGGGCAGAAATTTTGTGAAATTGCTTATGTTCAAAAAACTGGCGTTTGCGGTTCTGACGAATAGCGCTCAGGAGGAACGACAGCTCAAAAAAATGGGTGTGGAGCATGTTGTGCGCATCAATACGATGCAAGCGGGGAAATGGAATTTTCCCAAAAAAGAAATTGGCTGCGTGTATTTGTTCGAGAACAGCTTGAATCTGACGTGCCGTTTTCTGCAAATATGCCGGCCGCTGACAGCAGATCCGATCTATGTCATTACACACGGCTGTAATCCTCAAGGGATTTATCGAGGTTTGGGAGCGGACCATGTGATCTACACTTTGAACGGAGAGGTGGGTTTCCTGCTGAACGGATAGTCGCTTACGGTGTGCTGGTATACATTAAAATTTGCGAATTTAGTTGCATAGCGATTTTACGAGAGTGTCAGAATGATGAATTAAGAACGGATACGGGAGGGTATGAACATGATGGATATATACATGCTGCTGGTGATGGCTGTGAGTTATGGAATGATACTGATGCTTGTACGCTGGTGTGATGCGCAGACCTCCAAAGGAGGGCGAAAGGGATGATGGTTGTGCTTGCGCTTACGGCTATTGTATTTGTGTATTTAATCTACGCACTCCTGAATCCTGAAAAGTTCTAATCAGCTAAGCAGGATCAAGCGGGCGGGGGACAGCAGATCATGGATGAAACATCAGAGTCAGCGGGCTTTCGCAAACGTGTGCATTCGACTGGTGCGATGAACCCGTCTGTTGTCCAAACGCAGGAGTATTTTGAGGGAGGAAATAGATGATGGAGCTGCTGCAAATTGGAATTGTGATTGTGATATTGCTGCTCCTGGTGAAACCAGTGGGCACCTATATATATCATGTGTTCTCCAATGAACCAAATCGGACGGATCGAGTCTTTGGCGGGACGGAGAAGTTGATTTATAAGGTTATAGGATTGAAAAAGCTGGAGAGCATGCGTTGGACCACGTATGTGATGAGCTTTATTGCTACGAATGTCGTGCTTGTAGCGATCAGCTATGTGCTGCTGCGCTTGCAGGGACTGCTTCCCGGTAACCCGACTGGAAACGGCAATATGGAGGCGTCACTGGCCTTTAACACGGTGATCAGCTTTATGACCAATACGAATCTCCAGCATTATAGCGGAGAAAGCGGGCTTACGTATCTGACACAGATGGCGTTTGTTACGATGATGATGTTCACTTCGGCTGCTTCCGGTTTTTCGGTTGCTGCGGCTTTTATGAGAGGATTGACGCGGCGCGGAGAAGGAATGGGCAACTTTTTTCAGGATTTTATCAAAGCGATTATACGGATTTTCCTGCCACTGGCCTTTGTACTTACACTGGTGCTGGTTGGATTGAAAGTACCGCAGACGCTTCAGCCTGCGGCGGATATCACGACGCTGAGCGGAACACAGCAGCAAATGGCCTTGGGACCCGTTGCTTCGCTGGAATCAATCAAGCACTTGGGGACGAACGGGGGCGGTTTCTATGGGGCCAACTCGGCGCATCCTTTTGAAAATCCAAACCCCTGGACGAATGTGCTGGAAATTTTGGCGATGTGGGTGATGCCGGCTTCACTGCCGTATACCTTTGGGCTATTCGCTCGTAATCGCAAGCAGGGGTGGATTATATTTAGCTCCATGATGGTACTGTTTCTCGTATTCCTAGCCATTACGTACGTATCAGAGAAAACGGGTAATCCGCTGATTCAGGCACTGGGGGTGGATGCTTCTCAGGGTAGCATGGAAGGGAAAGAGGTCCGCTTCGGCATCGGACAATCGGCATTGTTCACGGCGGTGACGACGGCGGCTACGACAGGCTCGGTCAATAACATGCACGATACACTGACTCCATTGGGCGGTATGGCTGCTTTGGGCGAAATGATGCTGAACGTCATTTTCGGCGGTAAGGGTGTCGGGCTGATGAATATGCTGATGTATGCGATTCTGGGTGTGTTTATATGTGGATTGATGGTCGGCAGGACCCCGGAATTTATGGGCAGGAAAATAGAAGGCAAGGAAATGAAGCTGATCGCGATTGCCATTTTGGTACATCCGTTTCTCATTTTGGTGCCGACTGCGCTCGCCTTTATGAGTCATTGGGGATACGATGCGGTCACGAACCCCGGATATCACGGGTTGACTCAGGTGTTATATGAATATGCGTCATCTGCGGCTAATAACGGTTCGGGATTTGAGGGTCTTGCGGATAACAACGTATTCTGGAACACGACAGCGGGTGTGGTTATGTTCTTTGGACGATATGTATCTATTGTTGCACTGTTAGCTGTAGCGGCTTCATTGAATGCCAAAGCACCGACTCCAGTGACGACGGGCACACTTCGCACAGACAACAAGCTGTTTGGGGCGATTCTGATCGGGGTTGTGCTGCTGATTGGTGCGTTGACCTTCTTGCCCGTCATCGTATTGGGGCCTGTGGCTGAGTTTTTGACCATGTGAAGAAGATGAACAGGAAGAAGAAAATGAGAATGAGAATGAATGAACGGGGTGCTTGATCATGAAGGAACAACGCAAACGCATGCTGGATAAAAGCATCTTGAAGCATGCGATCAAGGATAGCTTTATGAAATTAAATCCGATGATCATGATGAAAAATCCAGTCATGTTCGTCGTGGAGATCGGCACATTGGTCGTGCTGCTGATGCTGCTGTTCCCCGGTTATTTTGGAACGGGTAACGAAATGGGCTTTAACCTGGCGGTTTTTATGATTCTGTTGTTCACGCTGCTCTTTGCTAACTTTGCCGAAGCGCTCGCGGAAGGGCGGGGTAAGGCACAGGCTGCCTCTTTGAAAAAATCCAAGCAGGATACTCAAGCCAATAAGCTTGTCGGGGATGAGATTCAGGTGGTCAGCTCGACCGAGCTGCGCAAGGGTGACATTGTGATGGTGTCCCAGGGCGAGATGATTCCGAGCGATGGTGAGGTGATTGAAGGTCTTGCCTCAGTGGATGAATCGGCGATTACGGGAGAATCGGCCCCGGTGATCAAGGAATCGGGTGGTGATTTTTGCTCGGTAACCGGCGGGACGCGTGTGGTCAGTGACCGGATTAAGGTGCGGATTACGACAGAACCGGGCGAAACGTTCATTGATAAAATGATTTCGCTCGTGGAAGGCGCACAGCGCCAAAAGACGCCGAACGAGATTGCGCTGAATACCCTGCTGATCAGCTTAACGATTATTTTTATGATCGTGGTGGTGACACTGGCACCGATTGCTCGTCATTTTAACATTGACTTGCCTGTTCCCGTGCTTATCTCGTTGCTGGTCTGTCTGATTCCGACCACGATTGGAGGACTGCTGTCAGCCATCGGGATTGCTGGTATGGACCGGGTCACCCAGTTTAACGTGCTGGCGATGTCAGGCAAGGCGGTAGAAGCATCTGGAGACATCAATACAATGATTCTGGACAAAACGGGTACAATTACCTTCGGTAACCGGATGGCGAGCCAATTCGTGCCTGTAGGGGGCGTAGAAGAGGCAGAGCTAGTCAAGTGGGCTGCGATGAGCTCGATGAAGGATGAGACGCCCGAGGGGCGCTCAGTTCTGGAGTTGATGCGCAAGCAGGAGTACACACTGGATGAATCCTTGGCAGCAGGCGGGACCTTTATCGAGTTCAAGGCGGAAACCCGGATGAGTGGTCTGGATCTGGCCGATGGACGAAAGGTACGCAAGGGCGCGGTGGACTCTGTCCGGCAGTGGGTACTATCGCAAAACGGTAGCGTCCCAGCCGATCTGGAGGAAAAAGCGAATCAGGTGGCCTCTGAAGGAGGTACGCCGCTGGCTGTCGCGCTGAATGATCGGATATATGGCATTATTTATTTGAAGGATACGGTGAAGCCGGGCATGAAGGAGCGGTTTGATCAGCTCCGGGAAATGGGTATCCATACGATCATGTGTACCGGGGATAATCCGCTGACGGCTGCGACGATTGCGCGGGAAGCGGGTGTGGATGATTTTGTGGCTGAAAGCAAGCCAGAGGATAAAATTGCGGTTATTCGTCGTGAGCAGGAGCTGGGCAAGCTGGTTGCCATGACCGGGGACGGGACGAATGATGCTCCTGCGCTGGCGCAGGCTGATGTGGGGCTTGCCATGAATAGTGGCACGGTTGCAGCCAAGGAAGCCGCCAATATGGTGGATTTGGATTCCGATCCGTCCAAGATTATTGAGGTGGTCGCTATCGGAAAACAGCTACTCATGACACGCGGTGCATTGACGACATTCAGTATCGCGAACGATGTTGCCAAATATTTTGCCATTATTCCGGCGATGTTCATGCTGGCGATTCCGCAAATGAGCGCATTGAACGTGATGGGGCTTGGCTCTCCGCTATCTGCTATTTTGTCGGCGCTGATCTTTAATGCTGTTATTATTCCGCTTCTGATCCCGCTGGCCATGAAGGGCGTGAAGTATAAGCCCATGAGCTCGGATCGTCTGCTGGGACGGAATTTGCTGATTTACGGTTTGGGCGGTATGGTGGTGCCGTTTGTTGGCATTAAAGCTATTGATTTGCTAGTACATTTGTGGATTTAACGCAGCCTGTGAAGGTGTGCATTTTGGATACTGAATGGAAGCGGAAAGGGTGAGCAACATGAGTGGCTTTTATCGGATGATGTCTGGACGCAGATTTGCTGCCCACGAAAAAGCCGGGTCTGCCCGGCAGGGGAATAACAAGCGTCCAGAGACGGGGGCTGTGCCGAATGGACAGCCGGAGAGAGAAGAGATGCGGGGAGGCACCATTATAGGAGTAGCCTTGCGTACCTCGGTACTGATGATCCTCCTTTGCGGCCTCGCTTATCCGCTGGTTAGCACGGGCGTGGCACAGGTATTGTTTCCGCAGCAGGCGAATGGCAGTATGCTTCGTAATGCCGAGGGTCAGGTAGTCGGCTCCGAGCTGATCGGGCAGTCCTTTGCGAATCCGGCATTTTTTCAGGGGAGGGTATCGAGCATAGATTATAATGGGGCCGGTTCAGGCTCCAGTAATTACGCACCGTCCAATCCGGCCTTGATACAGCGGGTCAAGGATTCCATAGCGGATTGGCAGAAAAATAACCCGGATGTACCGATCAATCAGGTTCCTGTGGACCTGATTACGAACTCTGGCTCTGGTCTGGACCCGCATATCTCGCCGCAGGCGGCACAGGTTCAGATCCCGCGTATTAGCGGCTTGACCGGTATTGCGCAGGATAAGCTGAAGGTACTGGTGCAGGAGCAGACCGAAGGGCGCAGTGCCGGAGTGTTCGGTGAGCCACGTGTGAACGTGCTCAAGCTGAACCTCGCGCTTGAAGCACAAACGCAGGCACAGCCTGCCAAGTGGTAAGTCTAGAGGTTGGAATAGAGTGATCAAAAAAAGGTATCCCGCAGCCATTTGGCTGGTGAGATACCTTTTTTTGATTTTATTAAGTGTTGCTTAGCTCTCAATGACCTGAAACGATTTGAACGATAAGCACCACATTCAAAACAATGATGACGGCGGTCACGATCCAGGTTAATACTTTTTGCCATGTTTTGTTCGCAAACTCACCCATACGCTTTTTGTCGCTGGTGAAGATCAGCAACGGGATGATAGCAAAGGGAAGCTGGATGGACAGAATTACCTGACTTAGTACCAGCAGTTCTTCGGCCCCTTTCTCACCCGCGATAGCTGTGACGATTACCGCCGGAATGATAGCAATGAGTCGGGTCACGAGACGGCGCAGCCAAGGCGCGAGACGAAGGCTGAGAAAGCCCTCCATGACGATTTGCCCGGCTAAGGTACCGGTTACGGTTGAATTCTGACCAGAAGCGAGCAGCGCCACCCCGAACAGGATACTCGCGAGTGTGGTTCCGAGCAATGGCGACAGCAGATAGAAAGCATCGCTGATCTCCGCCACATCGGTTTTTCCTGCGGTATGGAACACGGCTGCGGCCACGATCAGAATAGCGGCATTGATAAACAGGGCGAACATGAGCGCTATACTCGAATCCCATGTCGCGAATTTGATAGCCTCTCGTTTGCCTGCTGACGTCTGCTCGAATTTACGAGTTTGTACGATGGACGAATGCAGGTACAGGTTATGGGGCATCACGGTAGCGCCCATAATACCAATGGCGATATACAGCATGCTTGGGTTGGTCAAGATTTGCGAGTCCGGCACAAAGCCACCTAACACGCTGCTCCATTCCGGCTTAGCCAAAATGAGATTGATGCCAAAGCAGCCGGCAATCGTCACCATCAGTACAATGACCAGCGTTTCCAGAGCACGAAAGCCTTTGTTTTGCAGTAATAAAATGAGCATGACATCGAAGGCAGTAATCAGGACACCATACAATAGCGGTATGCCGAACAGCAGCTTGAGTGCAATGGCTGAACCGATGACCTCGGCCAAATCCATGGCTGCAATAGCGATTTCGCATAGAAGCCATAAGCCGATCGCAACCGGGCGACTGTAGGCTTCACGGCACATTTGAGCCAAATCTTTACCTGTGGCAATGCCGAGCTTGCCGGATAAAGCCTGCAGCAAGATGGCCATTAGATTAGAGATCAGAATGACACTGAGCAGTGTATAGCCAAATTTCGATCCGCCCGCAATGTCTGTAGCCCAGTTGCCGGGGTCCATATAGCCGACAGCGACCATATAGCCGGGTCCGGCAAAGGCGAGGAATTTCCGAAACCACGTGCCGTTCTTCGGGACGTTCAAGGAACGATTCACTTCCGCTAGTGAAGCGATTTCCGCCAAGTTACCTTTTGTATTTCTCATACGCTTCACCTTCTTTATTCATGTTGAAATATATTATTAGTGACATAATGATCGCTTTATCCATATTGTACACTCACAATAGTTTTTGTCTAGTACAACTTTTGTGTGGACAAGCAAATTATTCTTATTGTATAGATATAATGAAAAACCAAGCTTCCCTTCATCCATATTTCAAATGATTCATTTGGTGTGGTTTGTTTAAAGTACATACGAGAAGGAAATCATTATTAACATGACGATGATCCCGGAAGAATGTAAAACATATTAAAGAAGGAGAGATGAAATCATGGAAGCATTATACACAGCATCAGCAACGGTACATGGTGGAAGAGACGGTTCTGTCGCTTCCTCCGACGGAGTTTTGAAGCATAAGCTCAGTACGCCCAAGGAATTAGGTGGCGCAGGTGGAGAGGCTACGAATCCGGAGCAATTGTTTGCGGCAGGCTATGGCGCCTGTTATGAGAGCGCACTGGCCAATGTTGCTCGCAAAGCCAAGGTAAAAGTGGACAACGTTGAGGTAACCAGTCATGTGTCCATCGGTAAGGACCCGAGCGACGGCGGCTTCCAATTGGCAGTGCGTCTGGATGTGAAAATACCGGGAATTGAACGTTCTCAGGCCGAAGATTTGGCACGTCAGGCGCATGATTTTTGTCCATATTCCAAAGCGACTCGCGGCAATATTGACGTTGAGCTGAACGTCATTTGATCGTGAAGCACATCATCTCTACGTTTTACGCTGATTGATCGGCGGCTTTTGCATATAGACCTTGATTCGTCGAGATCCGCGGCCATTTGACATCATCGCCAAAATTCATTAAGATGGCTTAGGTGATTCTGGTCATCAGGTACGAAACAAATTTGAAAAATACGGGTGATATGATGTCTTACAGACCGAATATTGTTAATTTCACGCTGGCTGGCAGCAACGAAAAAGAAGGGCTTTATGAGTTTAAAATGAGTTTGGCCGATGGAACGGAATGCCGCGTTTTTTCTCAACGTAATCCGGAGTGGATCTTGACGAATATCAGTCGATTGCTAACGACGCCTTGCCCGGTATGTCATAAGGATTTTATCTGTAAGTGTATGGATAAGTTCCATGATGAGTTTTTAGAGCAAATTAAATCGAAACAGCTGTTTGAGAAAGCATTGAGCTAGTTCTCAAAACAGGTAAAAGCCTATACATTGTTAAACAAGCGTCGGATGATTTCGGCGTTTTTTTGTTTATTTCCTGGAGGTGAAATGCATTTATGAAGCAATCTGACGATGCTTATCAAAATCCTTCTCAGCAAGATTATTCAATTGTGTTGGTGGATGGTGTATGCCATTTTTGTCAGGGGGCGGCCCGCTTCATTATTAAGCGTGACCCGAAGGGGACGTTTCATTTTGGTTCCTTGCAATCCGAGCAGGGACAAAAACTATTGCGTGCAGGAGGATTGTCAACGGATAAGCTGGATACGTTCGTACTCATTGAAGGCGGTATGTATTACACGAGGTCAACCGCAGCTCTGCGGATTGCCAGACATCTTCGTTTTCCATATCCGCTGGCCTATGTCTTCATCCTCGTCCCCCGCTTTATACGCAATGCAGTCTATAGCTGGGTGGCACGTAACCGATACCGCTGGTTTGGCAAGGATGAGGAGGATCAATGTCAGATCCCCCCAGCAGAAATGAGGCAACGATTTTTTTAACTGTTCAGGATTCAGGTTTCGGAGGAGCAGCTTCCTTATTAGAGCCCTTTTTGGAGCGATGACGACGGATCAGCCATATCACAATTGCCGCAATGAGGATCAGGCCCGCAACGGCTACATATATGATATGACGCACATTGGGTACGTTGACGGATAGCTTTAGCTCATTAGGCTCTAATGGGGCAATATCCCAATGTAGTATCTTCCCGTCTGCCGATACACTGTCGGCATTGCTCGCAGCGGGCTGGATCGGTAAGGACAGGCTAAAATTAAGATCAAGCTGCCGCTCCAGTATTTTACGTGCGAACACATTCATTTGCTCCAATTTGTCACTCAGTCCCCGTGCTTCCTCAGGTAGCATTTGTGGCAGATCGAGCTTCATCGTAAGATCAACATTCGTTGTGAAAAAATGTTGGGTCACAGTGCGTTTAAATTCCAATCCCGCAGGTAGATTTAAATCCTGATTGGGATTTTTTCCGCTTGCACTCCAATCTCCTTGATAGTGCCCCTTGATTTGATAACCCTTTCTTCCCTGCTCAGATAGTGGCTGGACATTTAGATTGTTGCCTTGAATCCGCTTGGCCAAGCGGTCCAGCAGCCCGGGATTATTCAGTATCAACAGCGTCTGATTGTTCACACTGAACGAAGCATCCATATCCACGCTCTGATCCAGATGAACGTCTACATGGACATCCCCACGTGCACAGGAAGTGAGAGGGACCAGACAGCATAGCAGCACAAAAATGAGTAGCATTTTCCGTGTTCGATGTTGTTGATGCTTGTTCCGGTAAGGGTCGCATTCTGTTTGCTCCATGATCTTCACCTTCTTTATATATGTTCTTTCATGTAACGATTGGATATCTTCTATATATTACACATTCGGAGAGCTAAAATCGAACGGACTGACAGGATAAATAGACTTTTATATTTAAAATGTTTCCTTAGGGAAACATTTTAGTGTATACTCTAAAATATAGTATTAGGAAAAAATAATTTACATCATGAAATACTTTGTCCTGAATGCATATAAATAGAGGAGGATATTGAAACATGAATAAACGGTTTAAGGCGGCTGTACCGCGTCGGGCTTTGATTGCAGGAACATTGTTCCTGGTTTTAGTTGCAGCAAGTGCATGCACTGATGGTAAGAAGGCGGAGCAGGGAGCTGCTGGGGAGGCGGGGCAAAAAATAAAGGCCACAGCTACTATTGGCATGATTTCTGATATTGCCGGCAAGGTAGGCGGTAATCATGTGGAGGTCACAGGCATTATGAGATCAGGCGTTGACCCGCATTTGTACAAGGCTTCTCAGGGAGATATGCGCAAACTGGATCAGGCAGATATTATTTTTTATAACGGGTTGCATCTGGAAGGAAAAATGCAGGACATTTTGGAGAAGATCGGCAAGCAAAAACCTGTCGTACCTGTATCCAAAAATATGGCTCAGGATCAATTGCGCTCAGGTAGCCCGGAAATGGGATCGGAGCATGATCCGCATATCTGGTTTAACGTACAAAACTGGATGTCTGCGGTAGAAACCGTCAGAGATGAATTGTCGGCGCTGGATGCTGCTCATGCTGAGGATTATAAGGCTAATGCAGAAGCCTATCTCGCTGAGCTGCGGAAGCTGGATGATTACACGCGGGAGCAGATTGCCAGCATACCGGAAGCCCAGCGTGTGCTTGTCACGGCCCATGATGCTTTTGGCTATTTCGGAGATGCCTACGGCATTCAAGTGAAAGGGCTTCAAGGAATGAGTACAGAATCAGAAGCGGGCTCTCAGGATGTGACCAAGCTGCGTGATTATTTGGTTGAACATAAAATCAAGGCTATATTCGTAGAATCCAGCGTTCCAAGAAAGGCCATAGATGCGGTCATTCAGGGAGCGGCTCAGCAGGATCATACGATCAAGGTTGGCGGCGAGCTGTATTCGGATGCGATGGGTGAAGAGGGCACGGAGGACGGTACGTATATTGGTATGGTCAAGCATAACGTCAATACAATTGTTAAAGCTCTTAATTAAAGGAGGAGGCAACACATGAGGCATTCACCGCTTGTGGTTCGTGATTTATCTGTAGCTTATCAAAAAAAGCCCGTTCTGCTTGACATATCCTTCGAGGTGCCGGAGGGCAAGCTGATTGGTATTATTGGTCCGAACGGGGCCGGAAAGTCCACGCTGATCAAGGCTGCGCTGGGACTAATACCAAAGCTTAGGGGCGAGGTGTTGGTTTACGGCAAGCCTTATAAGCAGCAGTTGCTCAAGGTTGGTTATGTGCCGCAACGTGAGTCGGTAGATTGGGATTTTCCGACGAACGCGCTGGATGTGGTCATGATGGGACGTTACGGGAGACTTGGCTGGTTCAAGCGGCCGGGAGCCGCTGATCGTCAGGCAGCGCTGGAAAGTCTGGACAAGGTAGGCATGAGCGACTATGCGGACAGACAGATCAGTCAGTTATCTGGCGGGCAGCAGCAACGTGTTTTTTTGGCCAGAGCACTTGCGCAGGACGCTCAGCTTTATTTTATGGATGAACCGTTTGTAGGTGTAGACGCTGCAACAGAAAAAGCTATTATTTCATTGCTCACAGACCTGAAGCGGCAAGGAAAAACCGTACTGGTCGTTCATCATGATTTGTCTACGGTCACAGAATATTTTGATCAGGTCATGCTGCTGAACGGGCATCTGATGGCGTTCGGAGAAACGGCAGATATTTTCACCGAGGACAATCTGCAACGTACATATGGCGGACGTCTGAGTATACTCAAAACAGGTGCGAATTCCGGCACGATACTCGGAGTGAGGTGAGCGCTATGACAAGTTTGGCTACGCTTTTGACCGATCCGAATATGCAGTGGATTTTGCTGGGCTGCATCTTGCTCGGTTTAAGCAGCGGCGTGATTGGCAGCTTTATGTATTTGCGCAAGCAGTCGCTCATGGGGGATGCTTTGGCACATGCAGCTTTGCCGGGGGTATGTGTAGCGTTTATGATAACGGGCACAAAATCCGTGTTTGGATTTATGATCGGGGCCGCCATTGCAGGGATTGCTGCGACCTTTGCCATCAGTGCGCTGACCCGGTACTCACGAATCAAGAGCGATTCGGCGATTGCAGCCGTGCTGTCTGTATTTTTCGGCTTTGGCATTATGCTCTTGACGGAAATCCAGCACAGCGGGGCGGGGAATCAGAGCGGATTGGATAAGTTCCTGTTTGGTCAGGCAGCGGCGATGGTATTGTCTGATGTCTACACGATGGCGGCCATTTCGGTGGTGCTGATCGGGATCTGTATATTGTTCTTTAAGGAATTTAAGCTGCTTAGCTTTGATCCCGGCTTTGCTCGTGGACTTGGTTTTCCGGCAGGCTTGCTGGATAAGCTGTTGATGCTGCTGATTGTTATTGCGGTAGTTGCCGGTATTCAGGCGGTGGGTGTCATTATGATGGCGGCCCTGTTGATTACACCCGCGGTGTCTGCAAGATACTGGACGGAGAAGCTGGGTGTCATGGTGTGCCTCTCAGGCTTGTTTGGTGCTATAGCGGGCTTCGGTGGAACAATCATTAGCGCTTTGGGGCAAAATCTGCCCACAGGGCCGTTGTGTGTGCTGTGCGCGACCGTGGTGTTCGGTGTGAGTCTGGTTTTTGCACCGCAGCGCGGGTTAATTTCCAAGGCTATCGTTCGGTTGAACGTCAGAAAAAATCTGGAGCAGGCAACCGCTACACACCATGGAAAGGAGCGTGCGCTGTGAGTACCTTTTATGTGATCTTGACGGGAATGTTAGTGGCAGGGGGATGCAGTATGGTTGGCTGCTTTCTCGTGCTTCGGAAAATGGCCATGATCGGTGATGCGATCAGCCATGCCGTGTTGCCGGGGATTGTCATTGCTTTTTTGATCAGCGGGTCTAGGGATTCAGTGTGGATGATGTTTGGTGCAGCGGTATTGGGACTCCTGACGGTGTATCTGATTCAGTTGTTCCAGCAAAGCGGTCTGCAAAGTGACGCCGCCATTGGTGTGGTGTTTACGACACTGTTTGCCATAGGTGTTCTGCTGGTTAGCGTGTTTGCCTCCAACGTCCATCTGGATATGGATCACGTGCTATATGGTGAGATTGCATATGTGCCATGGAATACGCTGGAGATAGCCGGCGTAGATGTCGGTCCGAGAGCGGTGTGGATTACGGGTGCGATGTTTTTGATTAATTTGCTCGTGGTAGGATTATTTTTCAAGCAATTTAAAATCACTTCCTTCGATCCCGCACTAGCGGCTTCGCTAGGTATTCCGGTTGTTTTTTTTCATTATCTGCTGATGAGTCTCGTCTCGCTTACGACGGTGGCATCGTTTGAGAGTGTGGGTGCGATTCTGGTGGTCGGAATGCTCGTGGTACCGCCTCTTACGGCTTATCTGCTGACGGAGAAGCTATCCCGTATGATTGTGTACAGCGTCGGGTTGGGGGCGATCAGTTCGGTAGCAGGCTTTTACACAGCAAGTGTACTGGATGCCTCTATTGCCGCATGTATGCTGTGTGTATCGGGTTTGCTGTTGCTGTTGGCCTTCCTCTTCTCCCCGTCCCATGGGGTGGTGTGGCAAAAGTTGTTCCAGCAACGAGGATTAGTTCGTGAAGACAGCAAGTAATTCGCAGAAAGCGATCATCTATGAGTGCCTAAAATAGCGTGCAGACAGGTAGAAAACGCCTGAATGCGCGTTTTTTTTGCGCGTATGCTGCCCTGTATGACTTATTTTGCACAAGCTGGAGCGGAGCATCTTGAATTGTTGGGGACACGGGAGTACATTCATTACAGCGATACAAGAACGGAAGGAACAATCTGTCACGTAGCAGGGAGGCACAAAGATGGAGAGCTTTAAACGTAAATCACCAGAGGAAATATTGGATTCCATAAACAAACTGCATCGGGGCAGACTCAAAATATACATTGGAGCGGTCAGTGGGTCAGGCAAAACGTATCATATGCTTCTGGAAGGACAATCGCTTCAGCATGAAGGTATCGACGTTGTAATTTGTGCAGTATCGACCATGCAGCGGCGTGAGACGGTGGAGCAGGTAGGCACACTGGAGCGGGTGCCCAGTATCCATTGGGTTCAGGATGGGGTGGAGCAGAAGGATTTAAATTTGAAAGCACTGGAGGATCGCAATCCCGAGGTGGTACTGGTGGATCATTTGGCACATCGCAACCGGGAAGGCGCCCCATTTCCAACACGGCTGGAGGATATTCAATATCTGCTAGAGCTAGGAATTAGCGTCATTACGACGGTCAATGTCTATGAGCTGGAAGGGATTACGGATTGGGTTTATCAGCTTACAGGGATAGAGGCAGAATATACGGTTCCTGTCGATACACTGGAGCTGGCGGATGAAATTCGTCTGATTGATGTCACACCCGAAACGATTTTGGAGCGGCTGGCGAAAGGGTACATGCATACGCCCAATCCTGAGATGTTTCATCGGGGGAATCTGGGTAAGCTGCGTGAGCTGGCTCTGCGATTGGTAGCGGAGGATGTGAACGATTCACTGGAGCGGCATCGGGAGGAATTGGGTTTGCACGGGGCGTCAGGAGCCGCAGAGCGTATTTTGGTGCCTGTCCAGTATCACTGGAACGGGTCCATTTATGTACGCAGGGGGGAGCAGGTGGCCAAGAGACTGGGCGGAGATATGCTGGTGGCCTCCTTTGTCGATCCGAAGGGCAAGCTGTCCAAGGAATCGGCAGCCTTCAAGCGCTCAATTGTGCAGCTGGTTGAAAAGGTAGGATCGGAATTTGAAGAAATCCCGCTCATTTCCCGCAGAAGATTGCCTCGTCAGCTTATCCATTATGCGGTGGCGCGTAATGTTACCCGGATCGTTATGGGACATTCCCGGCAGACCCGGTGGCAGGAGCTGATCAGAGGCTCGCTGGTAAACGGAATCTTTAAGCGAATGAAAAATATGGATCTGCTGCTTATTGCCGACCGTGCTGAGCAGGAGGGCGAACGTATTTTGCCGACGATGAGGCAGGAGGAGGGAGACAATGATCCGTATCATCGTCTGAGCGATGAGGAAGCGCAGGCTGAGGCTGCCAAAATCCGGCGCGGCAGGCTCAAGGTATATATTGGTGCTGCTCCTGGTGTCGGCAAGACGTACACGATGCTCAGAGAGGGAAATGATCTGCTGACAAGCGGGATTGATATTGTTATCGGACTGCTGGAAACGCATGGAAGGGCGGAAACGCTGGCACAAGTAGGCTCGCTGGATACCGTTCCTCGTCAGACTATGGAGCGGCATGGCGTACATTTGGAGGAAATGGATACCGAAGCGATTCTCAGGCGCAATCCCGAGGTGGTCCTAATTGACGAACTGGCGCATACCAATGTTCCCGGCAGTTCAAGATCCAAGCGTTATGAGGATGTACTGACGATTTTGGAACAAGGGATTTCTGTCATTTCCACAATGAATGTACAGCATCTGGAGAGTCTGAATGACGCGGTTGAGCAGATTACCGGGATTCGGGTGAGGGAGACGGTTCCCGACCATATGATGCGGCTAGCCGATGAGGTACAGCTCATTGATGTGGCTCCCAAATCGTTGCAGCAGCGTATGCGTGATGGCAAAATATACGATCCAGTCAAAGTGGAGCAGGCGCTTAGCCATTTTTTTAAATTAGGCAATCTGATTGCCCTGCGTGAGCTTGCTCTGCGGGAATTGGCAGATGATGTAGACGAACGGCTGGAATCGTGGGATCGACACGAATCGCTTAGAGGTCCGTGGCGAAGAGAGGAAGTAATCTTCGTAGGGGTGACGCTTAGTAACAATGATGAAAGGCTGATTCGACGTGGCTTTCGTATTGCTTTTCGTTTGAAGGCGGTGTGGATCGTGACCTATGTTCATGTAGGTATAAGCATACCGGAGAAGCTAAACTTGCGACTGGAGCAATTGAAAATGCTAACCCACCGTCTGGGAGGAACCTTCGAAATCCGGCTTGTTTCCAGTCGGGGAAAGATTGCTGATATATTGATTACTCCGGTGGAAGGGTACATGGGGACGCAGTTAATTGTGGGGCAGTCCTCCAGAAGCAGCCGTTGGGGAAAGGATGCGGTCGTCCCGCAAATTCTCCGTCAAGCGCGTCATATGGATGTTCTGATCGTGGCGGACTATGATCCGGACATCAAGTTGGAGGAAGAGGATTGAATCGCCTAATCCTTTTATAAATAGTCAGATGCTGGTTTCCGATTGTTCAGTGCTTCCATAGTATATTCTATCTCAAAGAATTGGAGGCGAATTTGAATATGTTTAAACATCGTCCGCATCATTGTCATTTTCCTAAGCCCAAAAAACGTTTCTTTAAGAAGCTTACCAAAACAACGGTGATTACAGTTAAGTATGTTCCTAAAGTTAAGCGTCGTTGTTTCACTCATGTAGAATGTGGCGTTCTGAAAGGACATCACCACCGGAAACATCGTCATCATCGTCACCATCACTGTCATCGTCCTTGTCATCACAAATTCTACTAAGATTAAGGCAATGGAGGCGGGCTTGAATGCCCGCCTTTTGCTACATAAGGATTGTGAAGAAATTCTAACATAAAAAATGCTTGCTCTAAAATAGGCGCTGTGCTATTCTACGATTAAATAGATTGCACGTGACGGAAGCACCGTTCACCAACCGTATGTTTGTACGGTTTGATGAACGGTGCTTTTTTGCGTTGTTTTTTGGGGAGGGGAAGAGCGTCATGATTCCGGTAAAAGTGGTTCTGGCTGTAGGTAGTCGGGATTATATTGAGCCACTGCTGAATTATGTATACGGAAGCGAGTACGCCAGAAGGCTGAGAGTAACGGCATTTTCGCAGCCTGAGGCATTTTGCCAATACATGATGGAAACGGCTGGAATGAAAAAGCCGGATGTTGTGGTGGGTGAAGCCGCTTTTTTGAGTCTTTGGATAGATCGGGAGGCTTCTGATATCCCTTGTCTTGTGCTTCACGAGGGGGAACAGGTGAGCGAATACGGACAACCTTTATTAAAATATCAGCCCTTGTCTGAACTGGTGGGCTTTATTTTGGAAACGGCGAGACAGCGGACAAGTGGGCAGCAGAGCGTAAACAGCCGGGAAGGCGGAATGATTATTGGCATGGTTGCAGCCTCCGGCGGACTGGGCAAGACAACGGCTGCGCTCAATATTTCCAAGCAGTTGGGAAATGAGGGGTATTCGGTTTTTTATTTGAATTTGGAAACGGTGGATTCAAGTTCGTTGTTCATGGGTTCCGGTGGAGCAGAAGGAGAGGGACTGTCCAGACTGCTTTATGATCTCAAGGCAGCGGGGTATGAGAGAAATCCCTTATCTGTCACTTCGTATTGTGTGCGTCGTTCTGAAATTCAGGCCGACACCTTTCAGCCTGTTAATAACCGCAAGGAACTGATGGACATGACCTGTGATGAGGCGATAGAGCTGATTCGGACGATTGCCGAAAGCGGACAGTATGATGTCGTAATCGTAGATAGCGAGTCTGAAAATGGTGACCGGGCTCAAGCTGTGTGTAAAGCCAGCCATAAGCTGATTTGGCTGCTGGCGGACGATTTAATGAGTATGCACAAGTGCGGTCTATGGCTGGATGCTCTGGAAGCCACACAGCCGGAAGGACTTGAAGCCATGCTGACCAAAACCCGTTTTGTAGTGAACCGTTATATGGGGACTATGGTCAATCCGTTACCTCGGGACTTTATGGAGCTGAGCGGAGCGCTGCCTTACATTCCTTCATGGAAGCAGATGCAGCATCGTGAGCTGCTGCTTAGTTCACCGATTTATCAGCGGGAAATTCGCCAGCTGTGCCGCGAGCTACTGAATGTGGAGACTGTAACACAGCCGCCCGCCGCTTGGTCTTAAGGGGGGGGGCGATGAACATGAATGAAGAACGGTTTCGTGCACTACGAGCGGATATCCGGGGAGGCCTGGACGTCACGTCCTCAGTAGGGGATGCAGAGTTAGTGCGGCATATTGAAAATCGAATTTTGCATGACATAGAGCTGGCAGGTTTGACCTCCAGAGAAAAGCATGCGCTCGTCCGTAAAATTTTTAATTCCTTCCGTGGGCTGGATGTGCTCCAGCCGTTGATTGATGATCCCACGGTTACGGAAATTATGATTAACAGTCACCGGGAAATTTTTGTGGAGCGGGCAGGTGAGGTGATCCAGGCACCCGATCAATTTGAATCCCGTGAGCGACTGGAGGATTTGATTCAGACGATTGTAGCCGGGGTGAACCGGATTGTGAATGAGTCTTCGCCGATTGTCGACGCCCGATTAAAGGATGGATCACGCGTAAATATTGTGCTACCGCCAGTCGCTCTCAAAGGGCCGACGATGACGATACGGAAGTTTCCCGAGCGTCCGATGACGATGGATGATTTGATACGAATGGGGGCGCTGGATGCAGAAGCCGCCCATATGCTCAAGGACTTGGTACGCAGCAAGTACAACATTTTTATAAGCGGGGGTACGGGTTCCGGTAAAACCACCTTTCTGAATGCATTATCCCAGTTTATTCCGCCGTCGGAACGGATTATTACGATTGAAGATTCGGCAGAGCTGCAAATTGTAACCGTCCCTAATCTGGTTTCCATGGAAACACGGAATGCCAACACCGAGGGTAAGGGTGAAATCACGATTCGTGATCTGATACGTTCCTCCCTGCGTATGCGGCCCAATCGCATTGTGGTAGGTGAGGTCAGGGGAAGCGAGGCGTTGGATATGTTACAGGCGATGAACACAGGACATGATGGAAGTCTTTACAATACAAAATGGTACTCAATTATACAAGACTTCGCCCAAGTAAGCGTCGAAAAATCTGTTCCTAACACCCTTCACATTGGTTTCATCCGTATTAAGTTCTATTTTCTTAAATGTTGTATAAATCATTTCCTTTCTATCTTCATCATTCATGATAGCCCAAAGTTGTTCTAACTCTATTAAACCATCCATTTTGGGTATTGTAGAAACAGCTCCCTCGTTCTCACCGATAATCTTACGTACTTTCGCTTCCGAATCATCTTCCTCCTGAATACGTTTACGGATTTGATCTTTTGAAATCAACCCTTCTACAAACATATACTGCCATTTCTCGCGTCTCTCCTGAATCCTTTTAAGTTCTTTTTTAGCAACCTCCACTTTGTCGTCTCTATTATCTAGTTCTTTTTCAACACTTGCATTAATCTCATTTATCGCGTCGTGATCAATTTTGATTTGTTTAATGTATTGCATTACCAAATGCTCTACATGTATTTGTCGAAACATAGGCATATCACAGCTTTTGTTGCTATGCTTATTAGAACAAATATAGTAGGGCGTACGCACGATCTCACCGTTGGATAGTTTGCGTTTGTTAGAAAGTCGTCCAAACATAGAACCTCCACAACGCCCACAACGCAGGACGCCGCTGAACCAATAGGTCTGAACTCGGCTAAATCCACTGTTACTCTTACGTGTCATAAATGCTTTCAATTCTTCATATTCTAGTCTCGTAAATATTGGTTCGTGATCTCCATCTCCATATAAGCATTTAACTCGCTCGTCGCGTTTGTGGTTAACGTACTCTCCTCCTGGGAGTTTTGTTCCTAGTCGAAGTATTCCGGCGTAATATGGATTTTCGAGAGTATATGAGACGGTCGCAGAAGTCCATTCATGTCCTCGGCGCAGTTTATCTTCTCGGTTTAATTTCATTGCAACTGATTTATATCCCATACCGGACAAATATAAGGAACGAGCTTCTTTTATTATCTCGGCTTCTTCCTGTATGACCTGTTCATTTTTATTGTATCCATAGGGCAAAATACCACCGGGGCGTTTACCTTCCAATATCATTTGTTCGATGCCGAATCGCACACGTTCCGAAATGGTACCGCGTTCCCACTCTGCTAGTGCCGCTACAATGGTTATAAACAACTTACCCATAGCAGTTGTAGTATCAAAAACCTCTGTTGCTGATTTAAATTTCACATCATATTTTTCGAATTCTTTCAATAACTGATGGAGATCACCAACTGACCTTGTTAAACGATCTAATTTATAAACTAGCACAACATCAAATTTATGTTCCTGCATATCTTTCAACATACGTTCCATGTCAGGCCTTTTTAAATCTTTTGCCGATTTCCCCTCATCCACATAAAAATCATGAATTCCCCAGTCTTGAGACTTGGCAAAGTTAATCAGTCTCGTGCGCTGTCCATCTAAGCTAAAGCCTTCTTCGACTTGCATATTTGTTGATACCCTAATATAAATACCAGCTCTCATATCAAACACCTCATTTCGGCCAAAATTTAACTTCAACTACTTTTCCAATAATTTTAACTGTTTCAGCAGGAACAAGGCTTGGTTGCATAGTTGGGTTAGATGGAATCAATAGACACATGTTTCCTTCGCGTCTGACCCTTTTTAAGGTGACACACTCATCATTTACTGCAACTACAGCTATTTCATTTGGGGTAACCTCATCTTGCTTGGCTACGATAACCAGATCTCCAGAAAAAACTCTGTCACCAGTCATACTGTCTCCTTGTACCTCAAGCGCGAAACCGTCCTTACCGCGTAAAATATATGGGTCAATAAGAGTGTAATTTTCAATATTTTCAATTCTGTCTATAGGCGAACCAGCAGCGATCTTTCCGACGACGGGGACTCGAAGCATTGATCCAGAATCGAACGGGATAATATTGGTCTTTAATTCGGGGTTAACTTCGTTTATTTCTCTAATGTATTGATCGAAAGATTTTTTCTGGTTTAAGGAATCTTCTACAAAGACCTTTAAAATTTCTAGTTTTTCTTCAAAACTCATCATTTCAACAAATTCAGTGGGAGATATATTACACATTTTCTCTGCTTCTTCTTTAGAAATACTTTCACTTACCATTATGTTTTCTAATATTGTTTTATAATCCAGTACCAAATTACTGTTCATCAGGAAATGATTCAAATATGAATTTATACTTTCAATATTGTTGAAAGTATTTTTTAGTTTTTCTGGAGCTTTGTCTAAAAATGCTGCCATTAACAATTTATCTTTGTCGCCCCCAGTTACTTCAGCTAATGCGATATTTATTTCTTCGGAAGCGGGGTTTTTTGTTTTATTATTTTTAAGCATAGATATGTAAGAACGCTCTATTTTAACGCCTCTTTCGTTCATCTTCTTCGCTAAATCCGCAATGGTTAAACCACTCTGCTCTATGTATTGGCTTAATAATTCTGAATAATTCACCACGACACCGCCTCGTTATTAGTTAATAGTAATATTACCACAACGTTGATTAAATATTCAACGGTTTTTTTATTTTGTGAGTAAATATTTATTGACACCACAATGCTAAAGAATTATGATTTGTTTATCAAAGCGTAAATGATTATTTACGGGTCGCTTTGTTAAACATCATATCAGTAAGGAGGTGGAACAAATGTCTTACGCCACATTACTAAAAAACGCCATTAAGGATGCGGATCTCTCATTGGGACAGATTTGCCGAAGAGTAAATCGCAACGGTTTAAAGTTGCATCCTGCTGTGCTTAGCAAAATGCAGAATGGTAAACATCCTCCAGCGAGAGATGAAGTTAACATCGCACTTGCTCAGGTATTAGAAATAGACGTCGGGCGGTTGAGGGTAGAAGCGATTAAACAAATCTTACCGAAAGACCTAATCAAACTCATCCAAGAAGTAAGTTGATCTTTGAAAACAAAATACTACCGAGGAGACTACTTTATGGCGATTGAAGCAAAAAAGGTGCCTGCCGGAAAGCCCAAAGGGATGTCAGATAGTGCATGGATTAAACTTCACGAAGTGGTTGCGAAAATTCATGTCAATCATGCAAAAGCGAGAAATCGGAATGAGAAAGGGGAAACAGCATGACTAAATTGGTATTCATCGAAAACGGACGAGCCGTAACCGACAGCTTGATAGTAGCTGAGGAATTTCATAAAGAACACCGCAATGTTCTTGCTGATATTGAAAACCAAATTAAAAAGTTGGCTGAGGCTGGCTTGGAGGAATGGGGGGTGCTGAACTTTCAGCAGACCCAATATCAACACCCTCAGAATAAACAATGGTATCCCAAATTCGATATGACCGAAGATGCCTTTGCAATTGTGGCCATGTCGTATGTCACTCCAGAAGCTATGAAGATGAAAGTTAAGTTTTTAAACGAGTTCAAGCGAATGCGAAACGAATTGACTCTTAATACACAAGCATTATCGCCAGAACTACAAATGTTCAATCAAATGTTTCAGGCTGTTGCGAAAGTAGAGTTGGAAAACTCACAACTGAAAAATGATGTGAGTGCCGTAAAAGAACAACTTGATAACCAAGCTGAGATACTGGCCCTGAACCCTACGGAATGGCGTAAGAAAGTCCGCTCCTTGTTGAACAAAATCGCACTGAAACGCGGCGGTCATGACGCTTACTCAGAAGTGAACAATGAGAGTTACGAACTGCTTGAGCAACGCGGAAACTGCAAACTGGGCATCCGGCAGGAAAACATCAAGAAGCGCATGGCACTGGAAGGCGTCGCTAAGTCAAAGATTAATGCGATTAGCAAGTTGGAAGCCATTGCGGAAGATTCCCGGCTGACTGAAATATATCTGGCGATCGTAAAGGAAATGGCGATAAAGTACAGCGTCAAATTCGATTAATTAAAACACAAAGGAGCTAATACCATGGGAAACAAGAAAAAATCTATGCGTGACCTTGTTGGGAAAATCACTCAAGAGGGCAAGGTAATAACTTTTGCCCAATACGTACACGAGTTATCTGGGAGTGAAGCTATTTATCGGGAACCTGACTATTTCAGAAAGATTTTAACAACAGCACTTCACGCTGGTGAATCAGACAGTTCGGACGTCGTAGACATTCTGGCGCCTGTTGTAACTGAAATTCTGCTGGATACAGTGCAAGTAGATCACAAGTCATATATCAGCATTGTAGAGTCTGTTATTGCTGCATATGATCGCATGGCTGCTCAAACGGCGCGTGAAGCTGCGGAATTGTCAGAGCACGAACGTAACTTGATTGAACACATCCGCACGCTAGACTTTGACGACATGCTGAACGTGTTGGATGGTATTAAAGCCATGGCAGAGGACTTGTCTACTAAATCAATCCTGCATGCAAGCAGAAACAACGCTAAGACTGCTCAAGCCTTTAAAAGCCAAGCTGAAAACATGGACAAGTTGGAGCAACTTCTAGGCAACGCAAATGATGAATACCGGAATGACATTAATATGGTACCGGATGATGTGTCTATTAAGAAAGGAGAATGAACAATGAAGTTAGATTCATTTGGTAGAGACACTGAGTTATTGAAAGAAACAGCGCGATCAATACAGAACACAATCGCTGAACAAAGGTTGACTGTTTCGGAAGCGATGGAAGTCCTGGATAGGGCCAGAACCTCCATCATGAACAATACAAAGGTTTCTTTTAAAGATCGTCAAGAGAACTAGCTGTTATCCTGAATTGCTCGTTCGTACTTGCTAAGGATGTTGTAGAAATCTTTCTCATACTGCTCTTTGGCATAAGCGTAGTGACAAAGCAGGCTTTCATGTAATTCAAAGCCTTCAAGAACGCCTCTTGATTCTTCATCCGAAACTTTTTTGGCATATTCTAATGCTAATTCATGACAAAGTTTCTGCTTTTCTTCATCGGTAATGTTATTTAAAAATCGCATTTCTAGCACCTCCTTTCACGTTAGATGGAGCATAGACAACTACCATCATACACAGAAAGGAAAAATCTTGAAAGGATGATATACATGAAACACAAACTTGCGCTCATAGAAGCTTTTGACGATTGCCTTAGACGCAATGTAAGTAAGGAGCAGTTACAGCAGTTTATTGAACGGGCGCGGCGGTACTGGAATGGCAACGCGGAAATGCTGGCTGTTGTAGAAGGATTGGTTGAAGGGGTAAGGATAGAAACCATTTAAGGGAGCTGAGTGTGTATGGACATCTTACAACAACGTATTGCCAAGTTAGAAGGTATGTATGATGCACTGGCAAACAATCCGGAGTGGGTAGACCGGGAAATATCACAAAAATCATTTAGCTGGCTGTCAGACGAAATTATGGATCTACGGGCTTTGCTACCAGCAGATAAAAGAGCGGCATCATGATATGGCGATGGTGGCGTAAACGTCCTGTAGTAGTCACCAAGGATCTTAGTGGGCTGAGTGTACTGACAGATGAACATCTGGAATATCTAGGCACATTGTACGAGCGGGAGCCGGAATATGGACTTATCAAAAGCCGTATCACCTTTGGATGTTATGTGGAGCTTACACAAAAAAATCATGTGGGAGGGATAACATGTGGTCAAATGCGGCTGCGGCGCAGGAGCCAAATACCTCGTTTACGAACATGAAGAACCACATTGTAAGAAATGCATGTTGGATGCTGTGGAATGCAAAAATCAGGTCCTAGTGAGGGTGATTGACGATGCATATGCAAACTCGTTGCAAAGGTAGTAATGATCGAATAGATTTGCTTGCATTATCAATGGTTGGTGGGCGAGCTATAGAAAACGAAAAAGGAAAATTGATATTCGTATTCAGTTCTGACGTTGCTTATTGGGAATATCGCCGTATTCGGCGGGAACAAAAGGAGGGGGGCAAACGTGAAAACGCCGTTAGAACAAGCTATCCAAACGCTGGAGGAACTTCAAGCTGACACGGAGATACGCGGGAAGTCACTGAATAACATTGTAGAACCATTACTAATCTTTCGGGATGGTAAATTGCAAAATGTCTTAGAAGCATTGTATGACGTGCGTAATGGTCTGGAAAGAGAAACGACTCCGGTTGCAGCCAGAGTCGAATCAGAAACTTTTAAATAAACATTTGTGGTCACTATATCAAAATTTTAGGAGGATGTAAATATGAGTTTTGATGATCAGCAACCCGTGGACTACCAAAATTACTTGCCGGAGGCCCCACCTTCGTTCAGATCGACGACTACAGAAATGGCGACAACGCGCCAAACGGAGGAAGTAAAAGCCGCTATTTTTATGGCGAAGCAGTTTCCCCGCGATCAGCAGGCATCTTTTAACCGTATCATGCTTTCTTGCCAGCGGAAGAAGCTTGCAGAAGAGGCCGAATATGAATATCCGAAAGGTGGCAGTAAAGTATCTGGTCCTTCTATCCGGCTGGCTGAGGTTTTGGCGCAGTCTTGGGGGAACATTGATTACGGTTTGATCGAGTTAGAGCAACGGAACGGCGAGTCTAAGGCTATGGCCTATGCATGGGATATTGAAACGAATACTCGCCGCCAGATTGTTTTTACAGTCAAACATGAACGTAAGGCGGGGAGCACCACAAAGCAACTCACTGAAGCACGCGACGTTTACGAGGTTGTAGCAAATATGGGCAGCCGCAGGATGCGTGCTTGCATCCTTGGTGTAATCCCGGGCGATATAGTGGACGCAGCCCTTGCAGAGTGCCGCAAGACGTTGGTAAACAGCTACACAGAACCGCTTGCTGACCGTGTAAGGAAAGCATTCCAACAGTTCCAAGAGAAGTATGGTGTTAACAAAGAAATGATTGAAAAGTGCATCGGATGCGCACAGGATGCATTCACC
Source organism: Paenibacillus sp. NRS-1782 (assembly GCF_050467685.1). Classification (NCBI taxonomy): domain Bacteria; kingdom Bacillati; phylum Bacillota; class Bacilli; order Caryophanales; family Paenibacillaceae; genus Paenibacillus; species Paenibacillus sp. NRS-1782. The sequence goes on along the minus strand of NZ_JBITPH010000004.1, from coordinate 59,865 downwards.
GAAAATGACTACCTTCGTATCGGGAACATCTGGAAGTCGCTCAGAGACGGTATGGGCAAGAGAGAAGACTATTTTGACTTCGGGACGGTCCATGTTCCTAGTGCTGCTGAAATGGAGTTCAAGGCGCAACAGGAATCGGAAAAAGCGAAGGCGGATGGTGACCCTGATGCTACTGAATGAAGAAAACTATTACTCTCAGGAGGCTAATTTAGCCTATTGGAGTAACAGCCAGTATAAGGAGTTCCGGGACTGCGAAGCACGAGCCATGGCTAAGCTCCAAGGTTGGGAGGAACCAGCCACAGACGCGCTCTTGGTCGGCTCCTATGTGCATGCGTATTTTGAAGGGCCAGAAGCTTTTCAAAGATTTAAAGACAGCACCCCTGAAATAATATCTTCACGTGGTACATCCAAAGGGAAACTCAAATCGCAGTTCCAGTACGCCAACAAGATGATAGAAACCATAGAGAATGACGCACTTTGCATGTTTGTTCTGCAAGGAAAAAAAGAGGTTATTATGACTGCTAGTTTTGCCGGAGCGAATTGGAAAATCAAAATGGATAATTACGCATTAGAACGCAATCGGTTTTCGGATATTAAAACGGTTCAAGAAATTCATAAGGAGTCCTGGGATCAAGAGAACGGTTATGTGTCTTTCGTGCAGCAGAACCATTATGTCACACAGATGGCCCTGTATGCGGAGATCGAACGCATTGTACAGCAACGTGACGGCTGGATTGAACCTATCATCGTTGCAGTATCCAAACAGGACCCCCCAGATAAAGAGGTTATAGGGATAAATGGTTTTGACATAAAACGCGAACTTGAAGGTATAGCGGATAACATGCCGCATTTGATCGAAGTTAAAGCAGGCTTGGTAAAACCACGCCGTTGCGAACGCTGCCGCTACTGCCGGGAGACGAAACAACTCAATCAAATAATCCACTATTCGGATTTGATTAATAGGTAGGAGGTGAACAGTTTGCATGAATTCTTACCTTATCCCAAGTCTCAACAAACTCAAAGCAAGCGTGTGAAGCTTACACAGAAGCAGAGGGGTGATATCAGCACAAAGGTAGATAAACAGCTTAAAGCGCGGTCACACGGCTTGTGTGAGCTTTGTGACAACGCATTGGCTACAGAGCGTGCTCACTTAATCGGACGTAAGCACATTAACCATAAAACGAGAGTAACGGACTTATTACATCTTTGTACAAAATGCCATGACTGGTTAGATGAAACGCCTGAAGGAATACGGGCGCGGAAATGCATGGCTATGCTTGTTCACAACACTTCCGAGAAATTCCCGGAAATTCCCGGAACTTCTGAGAAACACACGGAGCCGAAGGGAAGCGTTAGAGATGGCTGAAAAGCGAATGATTTCAAAAGTGATATCAATATCAGAAAAAGTGAACATGTTGCCTGAACTTTTCGACATGCTGCTGTTTACATGGATGATTCCACATACAGACGATTTCGGTCGTCTGGCGGGATCGCCTGCGAAAGTGAAAGCTTTAGTAGTGCCGATGTTGGATAAGACACTGGCTGAAATTGCTGATTCTCTAAGGAGATTAGACAAAAACGGGCTGATTGTTTGGTATGAAACGGAAGGCGAAAAGGTCGTTCAGGTGATCAATTTTGAGAAACATCAACAGGGTTTACACAAGCGAACGAAGTCAAAGTTCCCGGACATTCCGGGAAATTCCGGGAACTTCCCAAAAATTCCTCCTGAACTGAAGGGAACTGAACTGAAGGGAACTGAAGGGAACAGAACAGAAGAGAAGGGAAGGGAACAGATTTCGCCTGACGGCGACAGTGGCCTTAATCCTTATCGTTATTATGAAAATGGTTTTGGAGTTATAAGCCCAGTTGTTCGAGATAACATAAACGACCTATCAAAAGAATACGGTGACCTTTGGCTTTGTGAAGCTATGAAAATAGCAATTTTAAGAGGCAAACGGAATATGGCTTATGTTAATGGCATTTTAAAAAGATGGCATGCAGATGGAATAGACGAGCCTTGGAAGGAGGAACAAACGAATGAAAAGTCTGAAGGATCAACTAAAGGGTCTCAGTCCCGAAGAAATGGCGGCAGAACTGCTGAAGCGGCTGAGAGCGAGTTCGCCTTCCTCGACCGACAAAACCGAACCGGAGCCACCGAAGAACCACCGATGTGAAAAATGCCGGGATGAAGAAGGTTTTCTAACCCGTGTTAAAACCGGAGACGGCCCGTTTGATTACCGTGATGTCTGGCGAGATTGTGAGTGCAAAAAGGAAAGGGTGGCAGAAAGGATGATGAAGTCTAGCCGGATCACACCGGAGTTCCAGAAGAAGACCTTCGGCAACTTTATACAGGCTGGTAGACCGCATACAGTTGTGGAAGCCTACAATGCGGCGTACAACTGCGTTCGTGATTTGGATGACCAAGGAGTACCCAACAGCAGTATCGCGCTCCTAGGCCGTCCCGGATGCGGCAAAACACATCTGCTTATGGCGGTTTCCAATAATCTATTAGCTAAAGGAATACAGGTGCTATATTTCCCCTTTGTGGAGGGATTCAACGAGATTAAAGCCAATCTGGACACGCTGGAGCAACGCATACACCAAATGCAACAGGCAGACGTGCTTTATATAGACGATTTGTTCAAGGGCAGGGAAAAGGCAACGGATTTTGTAATTGAGCAAATGTTTGCCATCATCAATTATCGCTACCTCGAACGGAAACCAATCCTTATCAGTTCAGAGAAAACAATAGCTGGCTTATGTGAGATCGACGAGGGCATAGGCAGCCGGATCAACGAAATGTGCCGTGAATACTTAGTGGTGTTAAAAGGCGGAATAGAACTGAATTACCGATTGCGTGACGGACTCCAATAAGAAGGGAAGAAGATAGATGGATATTAGATTTTGTTATCGAGTTTCTGCTGAAGCGGGGATGGCTCACAACACAGAAACAGGTGAACAGGTTGATACCTTTGCAGAATTCAAGTTGTGTGAGGTGGAACGGGAACCGGATGATTATGAAGCAATGCACCGGAGCTTGGGTTATCGTTTGGCACGTCAGATGGAAATTGATTCACAACACATCACCCCAATTAGTCAATCTGAATACGACACAGAAATGGGAGACGACGAAGATGAATCGTGATGAAGTAATAGCTAAATGGAATAGTATGCATCCTTGTTTAGCAGCTCTTATAGCCACCCAAGGAGAGGGGATAGGGGAATGACAAACCTTGAACAAGCAAAGTACCAATTGTCACACTTATTAGGTAGAGCGCAATTTTTAGCAGCGATGGTAAACCTGAATACCCAAGGATGGGCGGAAGTAAAGTTTGCCCCCATGTACTTGAATGTAAATTGCGACTTTGCCCCTAGAAAAAGCAGCTATGACTCCAAATGTAATGAAGTAACTGGAGAGTATATCAATGTTGATGAATATATAAGAACGGGTGAATACTCAGACCCTAGCAGCATTCTTTACAAAGGCAGAGTATGGAATGAGCATCCACCTAGGGATATAGATAGTCCCCTTCAGTACATCACCACCGCGACACGGAAACTAAGAAGCTACAATGCAGTCCTTGAAAGCTTCCTGACTGACAATGAATTTAGTCTGGAGAATCATCCAAGCGTATGGCCATACGAAGAGACCATCAAGTACACAGTCTATGGATTAAGATAGCGCTGCTAACTAACTCAGCCCCTAAAGGGCAAGGAGAGGAATAAGGGATATGAAAGTATGGCATTCATCATCAAGTGAAAGCAAACCGTGTGTTGTATGTGGCAAAAAAACCGCTCATTACAAAGTGTATGACCAATCAAACATGGAACTCAGAATTCCGCTATGCGATAGCATGGATCGGCCTAATTGTTATTCAGAGTTTGATATAAAGAGAATGGCGGCACGGTTTTTGACAGATGTAAAGAAAACAGTTCGAGCGGATGCAGCACTGAGGGGAGAGGATACCCCATGAATCCAATAGACCCCTACGACCTCATAGATAAGGATTACAGCGGGTTTCTACGTATAGGCAGGGAAACGTATGGACTGGCTGAAAAGGAGGCTGAGAACGAACGTGAGACCGTTTAAAAGCATGTCAGGAGCGGAATTGGTCATTGCGGCTTACGACGAATCCAAAGATTATGACTATCGCATTGAAGCAGCCAAAGAAATCTACCGGAGGGCGGGTGTGCCTGATGCAAGGGGAATACAGCAAACTAAAAAATAAACGCAGTAACATTTATCTGGCATGCGAGGAAATGGATTTTACTTGGGATCAGCGTCAAGTACAGCAATTTGATGAAATGTGGGAGTCGGGAATGAGCTTACAACAGATCGGGAAAGAGTTCGGACGCGACCCAGACGAAGTTGTGTTGTTGGCTGTAGACCGAGCGAGAAAATCAATCATCCATAACCGTTCGGGTGGAGCATTGGGGGCGATGGCGTGAATAAGTACAACGCAAAGAAAACCATTGTTAATAACATTCAATTCGACAGCAAAACGGAGGCTAAAAGGTACGCCGAACTCGAAATTTTAGAACGTGGCGGAATCATAAGTGATCTGAACCTACAACCGGGATTCACACTGCTTGAACCATTTACCAAGCACGGAAAAAAGATAAGGGCTATAACCTATAAAGCAGACTTCATGTACAAGGAAGACGGAAATACGATAGTCGAGGACGTGAAGGGCTTTGCGGCTAGGGATTTTCCGTTACGAAGAAAATTATTTGACGCAAAATTCCCTGATCTAATATTGCGGGTGATAACCAATAAAAAAGGTGGATGGGAAGAAATCTAACACACCATTGAAAAGGAATAATAAATCATATAACAACGATAATTAAACACTAAAATTAATACCGAGGTGAACGGTATGAAACGACAAACGAAGTATGATCGCGAGAAAAGATGGGTGCGGAAAGCCGAGAAAAACGGCATCAAAAAGGAATATTTTATTCAACGTGTAGAGCAATACGGATGGAGCATAAAAGACGCATGCACCGTGCCAGTCGGGGAAAAACGCCGGAAAAAAGCTTAGCCCCCAAGGGCAGAGAGGACATAAAACATGTCCGTAAAAAATATTGAAGGGATGGATTATAAATGGATTTAAACAAAATTATCAATAACACATTGGCAGAGATTCAACATGAGGGATTTGTAGAGCAGGTTGTTAAGAAGCGTGTTCAGGAGACGATCACCAAAATTGTGGACGATGTGTTCGGAACGTGGGGTGACTTTAAAAAGAACTTGGAAAAGGAAGTCGAGTCCAGTTTAAAAGTAAACTTTTCTGAACTTGGTCTTTCTGGATATAACCAATTGGTTCTCAGCACTGTTAAGGAAAGTTTGGATCAAGCTTTGCATATTCAGGGTGTTGAAAAAATGAAAGAACGTATGGACGATCTTCTCTCTAATGCCAAGCCTGAATATAAGCTTTCGGAGCTGATTAAAGAATTTAAGGAATCCGTAAATGAAGATCATGAATATGACGATGAGGAGATTTCTTTTCACGTAAGGAATCATAGCCACATCATATTTATTGATTTTGATAAGGAATCTGGCAAGCGGGAACACAGTTGCGAATACGGCATAACTGTTTCCAAGGAATCAGGAACAGTTAGCAACGTTAGATTGCGATCCGATTACAGACCAGACCGGGAAATGGACAAGAAAAATATCTTGGGTGGGTTTTACGGATTTGAAGATACATTGTTCAAAATGTTTGCTGCTGGTTCTAAATTGATCGTTGATGAGGAAGCTGTATACATGTATTACGAATCTAACGATTAAAAAGTTCAGCCCCATAGGGGACAAGAAGGAGGGGCAGCACAAGTGCCCAAAATAACTACCAAAAGAACCGGAGCGTTCCGCGATGAAGAATGTACGTGCGAATGCGGCAATAAACACGAGCTATACGGCGGTGAAGGGTACAGGACCGTTGTTTGCGAAGCTCATTCTAACGGAAGTGTAGGCGGAGGTTATTACATCCACACGGTGGCGTGCAATAAATGCGGTGCGCCCAGTGAGCTTGTACTTTAGATAGATCATTTAGGAGGCTTAGCCCTCCATAAGGGGGAGAGACACATAATGACAAAACGAGTTTTAGACGCTTGCTGTGGGAGCCGTATGTTTTGGTTCGACAAAGAACACCCAGACGTTGTATATGCGGACAACCGAGAGTTGAGCGACACACTATGTGATGGACGGGCACTTAATGTCGCGCCGGATGTGATTGCGGATTTCCGCAGCATGCCTTTTGCGGATGAATCATTTTACATGGTTGTGTTTGATCCGCCACATCTTTTACAGGCTGGCACCGAATCCTGGTTGGCCAAGAAGTACGGGAGGCTGAACCGGGACACATGGCGGGAGGACTTGAAGCGCGGATTCGCGGAATGTATGCGAGTTCTCAAGCCAAACGGCACACTGATATTCAAATGGAATGAAGATCAAGTAAGTCTTTCAGAGCTTAAAAAGCTGTTTCCACAGCCACCGTTATTCGGTAACAAACGGAGTAAGACGCATTGGATCGTGTTCATGAAAGGTCAGGAATAACGAGGGGGGGCATCCCCTATACCAAAGGAGAGATAACGTGACCAATAAATCGGATTTTGAGTTTGTGCTTTATTACAAAGGCAAGCGCGTTAAAATAATGTTTTTTAAAAGCAGCTTGTTGAGAGCCTTAAAAAAGGCCCGAAGCCTGCTCGATCCTAAAAAATGTGATTGCATTGAAATATACAGGGACGACCTGTTCAACCGCACATGGATAAAAGAGTACAGTTTAGCCACCCACATATAAAGGAGAGAGATACATGTCACTAACAAGGAAACAAATAATGGCTATGGAGCCGGGTCGTGAAATGGATGTGCACGTAGGTAAATTAGTTTTAAATGTAGCGCCAGAAATTAAGTGGTGGGTTGTCAATGAGGAAGAGACTGTTATTTTCGGGGATTGCAACTACAAGTCAGAAGCGGAAGAGCGGCTTGATGAGTTGGCAGCGATGCACGAGGATCATGGGATTAAAATTGTGCGCAAAGAATTGTTTCGCAATTATTCGGGATCATTGCCTGCGGTGTGGGAAGTCTTAGAACATTTCAAGATCAGAGGCTATTTGTTCTCGATTAAAAATCAAGTAGGTGGTAATTATGAATTTTCGTTGACTGATTGGGGTGGGACGTGCTCTTTCTACCAGTTTGCTTGTGAATCTATCACTGAGGCAATCTGCAAAGTAGCACTGCTGTCTTGCAAACCAAGGGATGAGGCATAACAGCCTCTTACCCTATAAAGGAGCGATATACAATGTCCATCATTCCGTGGGTTCCGTCGAACAAATGCAATCCAGAGGTGGAAGGGCAATACCTTGTTTCTGATGGGGAGCATGTAGACGTAGCTGTCTATCAGTATGATTCTTGGGAAAAAGCTTTTGAGTGGTATCCACCGGATATGAGTCCTGTGGCCCGAGAACAAATTACGCATTGGGCAATTATAAATCTGCCGGGAGAGGCATAACAGCCTCTTACCCTATACCCCAAACAAATACCAAAGGAGCGATTTAGAAATGGAAAACGTGAAATTGTCTGAACTGCCAAGTGACACAATGTTGAGCTATGAGGATGCACATTACACGCTGACTCCAGAGCAATTGCGCGAACAAGCAAAAGAGGACGGAGACCTGCTGCTGCACACATGGTATATCGCCACAGAGCATCGTTGGCAGCCTGACGCCAAGTATATGCTTCGACAGTACATCGAAACGCAATATGACGAAATGTACGAAGATTGGGATGAAAGGGCGTTTGATTGCTTGAAACAAGAGCATTATGACCGTATTCAGGCAGTGCTTGATGATGCGTTCAGTAGCAACCATGCTACGAAATACTGGATGCTGGATGGCCCGGAAGTGGTTATTGACACACTAGATTAAAACAGGGGGCTAATACCCCCTATATAAAGGAGCGATAAGCATGAGAGATATTAAATTCCGTGGTAAACGACTGGATAACGGAGAATGGGTATTCGGAGATATCTGGCAGCATAACGGCAGGGTGGACATCGTGGACGATAGAGCACAGTCACATCCGGTAGACCCTGAAACAGTAGGTCAGTTCATAACTCTTCCGAATTACGGTGTATGGGAAGATGACATTTACGAATTTACAAGACCCTGGTCAAATGGTGCGCTGGAACGTGGAGTTGTGAAATACACTGAAAATGCAGAATGGGCAGTAAATGCATGGATGTTGACAGGAATTTATGATCATGGCAAACCAATAGGCAACATACACGATAACCCGGAGCTGCTACAGCCCCAAGGAGGCGGTAAAGGTGAGTGAAGTAATCAAACGTGACCAAAACGGATACAAGATATACCCTCTGCCGGATGGATCGGAAGTGCTTTGGGCGGAAGAGGACAGAGTTTTGTTCCGCCGTTCCAACCCCGAAAGCATGCCGTTAACTATTTATCCTGACGGAGTGTTTGAAGACCTTTTTGCCCTGGTAGACTCACTCCAGCAGCAGATGGCAGAGAGGGACCGGACAATAGCCCAACTCAATGTTGCTATAGAAATACACAAGGATAATGTACACGACTGGAATCGTACCATAGATAAAATGGTGGTCGAGGCAGCCGGACTACGTAAGGCACTGGAAGAAGCGTACTCACGTTTTCATTCAATCTCCGAGCTGAGTGAAAGCCAATTCGCTGCCGATCACTCAGAGGCAGGAATGAAGGCAATAGCCCCGCTTATAGGGGAGTAACCCACCAATACAATACGCTCAGGCAGCGTGCAGGAGCGTCTATACACTAACTTGTAAGAGATACTTACGAGTTGGTTATTAGAGAGGATTAAGCCTATACAGGGTACAGGGTGTAGGTAACAACTGTACCCACTAAGGGAGGATATATAGATGGCTAAAAGAGTTTGTCATCACTGTAAAACAGACCTGCCGCCAGAAACGGCACATTATGATATCAATGATGAAGTATACTGCACGGATTGCGTCACTGCCCATCCATACACATCGTACAGCTATTACATTAACGACGAGTATGTAGGCGGTTCGGAAGATGACCATACACGTTACGTAGAATCCCTTGATGACGAATATGAAGGCGAAGAGGATGGGGAGGAACAACAATGACAGATAAACACTATGTAGATAAAAATAGTATCCGAAATTGGATTATTAGTGAAAAGACAGAGTTTAAAGATGGGGAATCCAATTATGCAAGAGGTAGAGCGGATGGTTTGGAACTACTGCTGAGGCTTTTAGATGGAGGCAAGTTTCATCCAGACCCACCACAGCAGCAAGATATCAAAAGGAACGATAAGGTGACACATACAGAACATCCAGAATGGGGATGGGGAAAAGTGATCCTCATAAAAGATGCGACTGGTCCAGAAGCTGGGATTCTATTTTCCAATCATAAGGGTACAGACGGATACTACCCTTTCGACAAACTCCAAAAGGTAGAAGGTGAAGAGGTATGACAGAACGTAACTGGCAAGAGGATATGAAAATGTGTGAGAAGGCTACAAGAGGTCCATGGATGGGCTTTGACGATAGTGATGGTCATTGTATAGGAACGAAGGATATCCATCCACAATTGAAAGCTCATGCGCCTGTGGTAACGCTGGCAACGTCTGTGCGTGGCAAGTCAATATATATATCGCAGAACGATTCTAATTTTATCTTAGCAGCCCGTGAAGCCCTTCCTTACTGGCTCCAACAGGCTAAAAAAGAGGAAGTAAGGGCAGAAGACATGTGGAGACAAGCGCAGGATTTTAAAGCCGACTACGATCGTATATTGGATGCGTATACTAAAAAATCATGCGAGGTTGAATCCCTTATACAACAAAAGGATGCAGAGATAGCCGCAGCCGAGAAAGCATATGAAGGGTTACAAGCAGACTGCGTAAGCCGTGGGGAGTATGAAGCAATGCGTAAGAAGCTGGAGGCCAAACAATGAAAGAATGGTGTATGGAACATCCATGGATGACTCTGTTTATTATACTGGCCCTGTGTGATGCTCTTGGTAAATGGGGTGCAAGCCGATGACCTACACATATACCACTATATTAGCTGCTGTACTGTTTTTTGTGGGTGTAGTGCAAGTAGATAGGTATATGCTTATAGAGAGGTTTCAACCAGACACATTAAGCGAAGGAAGGATTGCTGATGTCGGCTAACAATGAAAGAGTGACCGCCACTACACACTGGGTATGGACAGCCAAAGCAGAGCGTAATAATGCTACACGGTCCGTTGAAGGGCAGGCGATATGGTCGCATTATCTCCACGAAGCACCGCGTAAATGGCTGGATGAGGGACTTATACAAGATTCAACAGAGTATGTAGATCCTGGTCAGGTTGATTTGTTCGAATTGATATAAAAAGGAGAGGCAAGATGGGGGCGATAGAACAAATGGAATTATTCCCAAGCATCACAGAAGCCGATAAGAAGGCTGTACGCAAACTGCTGGGCAATTACCCTAAGATGAGCCTTACCGTCGAATCATTAGGCCGTAAGGAGTCTCTGACGGCGGAAGAAAGGCAAGTCTATCAGGAGTGGAGCAAGTTGATCACCGAATTGGACATGGCAATCAATCTAATCCTAGACGATGAGGTCAAAAAGATTATTGAGCATCGCTTCATTAAAGCGCGCAAATATAAATTTACAGTCATCCTATTTCAGAACCATGGAATGAGCGTTAACACCATTGACCGCCGAATAGACGAAGGAGTCAAAAGTATAGCAGAAACCTTGAAGCTATGCGGAATTCTGGGGGTAAGTCGGGGGTAACATGGGGGCTTTTTGGGGGAGAAACCATTTTAAAGTAGGGACATAGGGTTAACGCCCGGGTGTCCCTGCTGCCCCTTACCACGGCAGGACTCGTCCACGCTTAAAGGCACTGCTTTGAACACAGGGTGATAGAGCACTTGTTGCGGTGGTGTGGAAGCGGGGAAGGAAAGGGTTGGATTCCTTTTCAGGCACTCCGCCCGGGCGCTATAGAAATACGGGCTTTTAATATGCTCCTTTAACTCAGTGGTAAGAGTTCGGTTCTTATACAGCCGCGGTCCTTGGTTCGATTCCAAGAGGGAGTATTGTAGATGTGGTGGCGGAAGAGAGACGCTACAACGTAGGATGACACCTGCATACTAAAGGCTGATAGCCTCGACGATCCTGCAAGGGGATAGAGGGACATACTGCTCAGTGCGCGCAAGGGGAAGCCCAATATGTGGCCGCGAACAAGGATAAATCCTTGCATCCTTTAGGGGCACCCGTAACGCACAGCGGTAGATCGGTAGGCGCAACGGCAAACCTCCTGATTCTCCACAATAGCATGTAGAGACAATCAAACAGAAAGAGGGTGGGTGATATGACATGACAGAGAAGAAGCTAACAGAGAAGCAAAAGAGGTTTATCGACTACTTTGTTGAGACAGGGAATAGCACAGAAGCGGCAAGACGGGCAGGTTATAAACAACCACACGTACAAGGTGCTCAGACCTTAGATAAACTTAGAAGTTTGATAGACGAAAAAATTGCCGCCAAAGACGGCGAACGGATCGCCAAACAGGATGAAATACTGGAGTTCCTGAGTGAAGTTATGCGCGGGAAGGTGAAGGAAGAATACCCTCTTGGCATGGGCATGGGTGAACAATCACTTGTTGAGAAGGAACTGGACGGCAAGGATCGCATAAAGGCCGCTGAACTGCTTGGCAAACGATACGCCATGTGGACTGATAAGCAGCAGGTTGACGGAAGCGTTGGCGTAGTAATAGTGGACGACTTAGGTGATGAAGATGACAGCCCTCAAGGTTAAGCTATCTGAGAAGGTTACGCCACACTTTCAAAGCTTCTGGCGTGTGTCCAACTCACATAAATACCTGAAGCACGTGCTTAAAGGCGGTCGCGCATCCGGCAAGTCGGCTCACATAGGACTGAAAATCGTTAAGGACATGATGAAATATCCAGTGACTACCCTATGCATCCGTAAGGTTGCCCGTACGCTTGAGGAATCGGTGTTTGAGCAGCTTAAAGAGGCGATAGAGATACTTGGGGTATCTGAGTATTGGCGAGTGGTTAAAAGCCCGTTGCAGCTTGTCTACATCCCCCGTGGCAATAAGATAATATTCCGTGGTGCGGATGATCCGACAAAGATCAAGTCAATCAAGATGTCCAAGTTCCCAATAGCCTTCCTTTGGATAGAGGAAATGGCTGAATTCAAAAATGAAGATGAAGTATCCACCATTGAGAAGTCCATTCTGCGTGCGAAACTGCCGGATGGTCTTTTTTATGCGTTCTATTACTCTTATAACCCACCAAAGCGTAAGCAGAGTTGGGTCAATAAACTGTATGAGTCACAATTTATACCTTCGAACACGTATATTCACCATTCTACCTATTTGGACAATCCATATCTGTCCAGAGAAAGTATCGAAGAGGCGGAGGAACTAAAACGTACCAGGTTCCAACGTTATGAGTGGGAGTATCTAGGAAAAGCGATAGGGAGTGGTGTTGTGCCGTTCGATAATCTTACATTCCGAACGATAACGGACGATGAAGTTAGTTCGTTCGATAATATTCGCCAGGGAAATGACTGGGGTTACGGTGTTGATCCGGTGGCGTTTGTTCGCTGGCATTATGACAAGACTCGCCGGAAGATATACGCCTTGGATGAAGTATACGGCGTGAAGATAGCTAACCGGGAGCTGGGCGAAAAGCTCAAGAAGAAAAAGTATGACCAGCAGCTCACCATAGCGGATAGTGCAGAGCCGAAGTCGGTGGACGAATTAAAAATGCAGTTACATTGCCGCTTCAAGGGAGCTAAGAAAGGTCCGGGTTCAGTGGAGTATGGTGAAAAGTGGCTTGATGATCTGGAGGAAATCGTCATTGACCCAGTTCGTACGCCAAACATTGCCCGAGAGTTTGAGAACATTGACTATCAGACAGACGCAGATGGCAATCCACGGACTCGGCTGGATGACAAGGACAATCATACTATCGATGCTACACGGTACGCCTTTGAGGACGATATGAGGCAACCAGGTATTTCGTTTGATTAATACAGGAAGGAGGTTACACATTGAGCACCACACAAGACATCATTCGCATGCTTGAAGCAAACTCCCCGATGACTGATATGGAAATCGCTATGCAAGAGATAACCACATTTAAGAGTTCACTTAAAAGAGAGCTTATGTTACTGGGGCAGGCATACTATGAAAACAAAACCAAAATTATGGAGAAGAAGCGGACTGTTATTGGTGAGGGTGGAGTAAGGCAGGAAGTCCATAATCTCGCTAACAATAGGCTGATACACGGATTTATTCGTAAGCTTGTGGACCAGAAGACAGGATATTTGCTTTCAAAACCTTTCAGCCTTCAAACAGACGGGCCGGAAGAATACAAGAAGCGCCTTGGAGACTACTTCGGCAAGGACTTTCAGCGGACACTTAAAAACGTAGGCAAGAACGCTATTAATAAGGGTATAGCTTGGCTACAGGTTTATTATACCGAAACTGGCGAACTTGCTTTTAAGAGTATACCAAGTGAGGAAATCATCCCGCTGTGGAAAGATTCGGCGCATACAGAATTGGATGCTGTAATTCGATTCTTTGATGTCGTTTACTATGAAGCTAAAACCAAGAAGACCATTACGATAATTGAGTTTTGGAGTTCAAAAGGGGTTTTGCGATTCACTCAGGACAAAATTGTGTCACATGATTTCAAGCCAATAGGTGAAGTTGGAGATCACTTCACCGCCACGGTAAATGGCAAAGAAATGTCGTTGAACTGGGAGCGTCCGCCTTTTGTTGCGTTCAAGTACAACGACGAAGAACAACCGCTTATAGAAATGATCAGAACCTTGGTGGATGATTATGATTTGCGGATGTCGGAGAATGCGGACAATATCGAGGACATGCCAAGCAGTATTATAGTGCTGAAGAATTACGGTGGCGGAAAGTTGGAAGATGCACGGCGTAACTTAGCTCAATTACGTATGGTTAGGGTTGAGGCAGACGGCGGCATTGATACGTTAGGTATCGACATCGACACTACAGCTCTAAGCAATCATATCGCTGAATTGCGGAAGAGTATTTATGAGTTTGGACGCGGTGTTGACACGCAAACGGACAAGTTTGGGAATAACCCTTCAGGTATAGCCCTACGTTCGCTTTATCAGGATTTGGATCTGGATGCAAATACGATTGAAACGGAATTCCAAGCATCGCTTGAGCAGCTTCTTTGGTTCGTGGATCAGCACCTGTACAACACGACAAGCGTTGATTACTCCACGTATGATGTAGAATTCATTCTTAACCGTGACGTGATGATTAATGAAACTGAAGCCGTTGAGAATGTCAAAAACAGCGTAGGGATATTATCTGAGCAAACCAACATGGCAAATCATCCTTGGGTCACCGATGTCCAGGCCGAAGAAGAACGCAAAAAGAAAGAAGCTGTCGAAGCCTTAAAAACAGTGCAAGACCAGCCTTATGGGGGTACAGGTGGTAATCCTCCTGAATCAGCACCGAAACAGGATGAACAATCATGAAGTCCGAGGAATACTGGTCAGGTCGTATGGATGCTCTTAATGAGGCGCAGCTGGGCAAAGGTGATGCTTACGTTAAGAAGATGGAACTGGAGTATGCCAAAGCTAACGCATCCATTCAGCGGGATATAGACACATTCTATCAGCGGTTCGCCAAGAACAACGAAATAGGGCTGGCAGAAGCGCGGCAGGTGTTGAAGGCTGGTGAACTCAAAGAGTTTAAGTGGACGGTTGAGGATTACATTAAAGCCGGGCGGGAAAACGCGGTCGATCAAAGGTGGATGAAGGAATTAGAGAATGCGTCTATCAGAGTGCGTATGACTCGCCTAGAGGCTCTACAGATGCAGATGCGCCAACACGTCGAGGTATTGACTGGAAAGCGGCAGACAGGCGCTAAAGAGCTTATGGGCGACATATACAAGGATGGGTACTATCATTCTGTGTTTGAGCTCCACAAAGGCACAGGGCTAGGTGCTACATTCTCGAAACTGGACAAGCGGCAGATCGAGGCGGTTATATCGAAGCCTTGGGCGGCTGATGGATCTAATTTTAGCGCTCGTATCTGGAAAGATCGAGACAAACTGGTGCATGAGCTTCAAACCGTGCTTACACAAGGCATGATACGCGGAGATACGCCAGACAAGATGATAAACGCCTTATCTGACCGTATGGGCGTTTCCCGTTCAGCAGCGGCCCGGATCATTCAGACCGAATCAGCCTACTTTGCAGGCCAGTCTCGTATGGATGCCTATAAGGAGCTGGGCGTAGAGCAATACAAGTTTACGGCTACCCTAGATAAACGCACATCATCTATCTGCCGACACATGGACGGAGAGGTATTTGCGGTATCCGAGGCTGAGGTAGGAGTCAATTACCCACCGTTGCATGCTTATTGCCGCTCTACCACGATTCCACATTATGAGGACAATGTACAAGAGCGAGTTGCGAGGGACGAAGATGGTAAGAATCAGGCTGTACCGGGTGACATGACTTATTCCGAATGGGAAAAGGAATATGTTAAGCCGAACGCACCGAATGAACCCACGGAAAGCAACGTTCCTGACCCTGAGGTTGAAGAACCTGGAGGCAGCTTTAATCGGAAGTACAATCCTAAAGCATCCTACCATGTTGATCTGCCAAACGTATCCGAACCGGTATTGGAAAAGTTGGCTGAGGTTAACCGCAGCCTTGCCCGGGAAGGTCACAAAGCAGGCAAAGAAATCATGGTTATTATGGATCAGACAGCAGGCAAGAAAATCGGCAGAGCTGATGGAATTATAAACAAAGTTACATTTACTCCTGAGATACACGATACACTTATAAAAGCGCCACCGAATAGCGTGATCCTGACTCACAATCATCCGAGAGGAACAAGGGTTAACGTTAAGGATATTCGCAACATGGCAATTTATCCGGCTATATCTAGCCTGCTTGCAGTTGGGCATGATGGCGGAGTAAGTGGAGTATCATCTAATGGTAAAGCCGCTGACCTTATCGTATTTAATAATGTGCTTGAATCTACTGCTATGACCGCTCTTGAGCAGTTACAATCAGCAGAAAACTATGCTACAATGTCAGAAACAGCCAAGAATGAGTATATGGATTATCTATGGCTACAGTTAATAATTAAGAAACTGGGGTGGGCGTATGTCGAAGACTTCCAAGCAGCCAAAGCGGACTATCGGTTTAATAGATGATACGCCGCTGAAACTGGATTTTACCAAAACGTCTAAAGAAATAGCTGCTGACATGCTAAGGCAAGTCAAAGAGCCGTTTGAAAAACAAAATAGTAAGGATTAAAGCCTGATTGCACATTGGATGCAGCAGGCTTTTTATTTTGCGAAAAAATACAAGGAGGGGCAGACATGAGTGGAATTGTAAAGGCAGACGCACTTTCCAATGCTGAGGTCATTGACATTTTAAAAGAGAAAATAGGGTTTGCCGGAGAACCTACATCGAACATTGAATGGCAGTATGAACTAAACAAGACTGGAAAGCTGATTATTGATGATCGGACTACTCTTTATGACGCCGAACGAGCTGCACTAATAACCATTGACTTGGCAACAGCATTTTACATCCCGTGGCCGCCGATTATTAATTTTAAAGTGATAGTAAGCAAACATGAATGGCCGCGTATTGAGTCAGCTACATTGCCTATATCTCCTACAGGATGGGCCGCTATAAAAGCGGAACTACCTTATTAAGTTTCTAGGTAAATCACCGCCGTTTGGTATTGTGGGCGTAAAACACAAGACATCACTGGACGCGACCAGGGAAAAAGCGAAGATGAAGGAGCGGATACACATGAATAAAGAGCAATTTGTCGCATTGGGACTATCTGAGGAATTGGCTACAAAGGCGGCTACAGCATCGGCAGAGGAGTTAAAGGGGTTTGTTCCTAAAACTCGCTTTGATGAGGTTAACGATGCAAAAAAGCAGGCTGAAAAGGACAGGGACAGCGTAGGTGGTCAACTGGAGGAATTGAAGAAGTCTGCTGGAGCTTCCGAGGAATTGAAGACGCAGATTGAAAAGCTTCAGGGGGAAAACAAAGCTACCAAAGATCAGTATGAAGCCAAACTGAAAGACATGAGTTTGAACACGGCGCTCAAGTTGGCGTTGAACGGTCAGGCACACGATCCTGATATTGTAGCTGGGCTGCTGGACAAAACAAAAATCGAACTGGACGACAACGGCGCTGTAAAAGGCGGCTTGGACGACCAACTTACTGGCCTACGCGAAAGCAAGGGCTTTTTGTTTGTGCCAAAAGAGGACCCGAAACCGGGATTCCAGCCGAAAGGCGCTACGCCAGCCGATGGAGCAGGCGGAAAACAAGACCCAAGCGATGGTAAGCCAAATTACGGGAAGATTGCTGCACAGAATAAGTCGGTGGATAACGAAGGCCTATCTAAAGCGCGTGAATCCTATTTCCAATAACAGGAGGATGAGAAAATGAGTAAATTTGTAACCACTAAATACGGCAACAAGAAGGTAATCACCAAATTCCCCGATCATTACGTGAACCTGGCTATTACGGTGGACGATACGGGAATCACCGCTAATGCGGATGGAAAGAAAATTGTCCCTGCTGGCACGATTATTGGTAACGGAATTTTGAATGATATTACGAAACTGGGCAAAAAAGCAGTTACGACCACTGGTGTATCAAATGCAGAGGGCGTTCTTTTTGAAGATGTTGACGTTACTTATGGCCCATCGTCAGGCGCAATGATGATTCATGGCTTCGTGGATCTGAGCAAGATTCCAACGGCTCCAACGCCAGAGGAAGTAGCAGCACTCAAACAAATCACATTTTTGAAATAAGAGAGGATAGGTGAAGACATGCCAACAATTTATGATCTTGTAACAGCCGAAAATATTGCTACTTACTATCAGGAGACAGCATCCAATTCAATCCCTTATTTGGGGGCTACGTTATTTCCGTCGAAGAAACAGCAAGGTTTGGATTTGAGCTGGATTAAAGGAGCTGGCGGGTTGCCAGTATCATTACAGCCGTCCGAATTTGATGCTAAGGCGACACTGCGTGAGCGTATTGGCCTTGAAAAAGTGGACACAGAAATGCCGTTTTTTCGCGAAGGCATGAAGATTGATGAGAAAGAACGTCAGGAGTTGCTTAAACTTTTGTCGTCTCCTAATGCGGCGTACTATCAAACACTAATTGATAAAATTTACGACGATAGAAAAACACTGATTGATGGTGCGGTTGTAGTACCTGAACGAATGATTATGCAGTTGCTTTCCTTGGGCAGAATCGACATTGTGGCTAATCGCCTGCAATACAAATACGATTACAAAATGTCCGATGAACACAAAACTACTCTTACAGCAGATGCTAAGTGGAATTCTCCTGATGCACAAATTGTACAGGACATTCAAACATGGATGGATCTGATCGAAGATGATACAGGCGTTCGCCCAGAGAATGCTATCTGTACGCGGAAAACGTGGAATTATATCCTGAAAAACGTTGGTATCCGTTTGGACATGAATCCTCTTGGTGGTCAGAACATCATTATGACGGATGCAATGATGCGGCAATACCTTGTCGGTAAGTTGGGGCTGACAGTAGCTGTATATAACAAGAAGTTTGCTTTGCAAGATGGCACAACAGGGCTGTTTTACCCGGATGATTACTTTACCCTCATCCCAGCTAACACACTGGGCAATACTTGGTATGGTACTACACCTGAGGAAGCCGATTTGATGAGTGGTGGAACGGACGCTCAGGTACAGATTGTCAACACAGGGGTTGCGGTAACAACGTACAAAGAGCCGCACCCAGTAAACGTAAACACCATTGTGTCGGAGATTGTATTGCCTTCATTCGAACAAATGAACAACATCTTTATCGCTAAGGTCAACTAAGGGGAGACAATCGTCTCTCCTATTTATTTTGGAAGGAGTGAATAGAGTGAAAGTGACTCTTACAAATAGTGCAAAGTACGGCGGTGAATTCTACATCAAGGGTCAGGAAATTGAGGTAGATCCAAAACATGTGCCAGGGTTGATTGCTGATAAAGTTATTAGTCCTGATACAGAAGTGGTTGAAGAACCCACCAAAAAGGATGACGTTCTGAAGAAGACCAAAACGGCTGGTGAGTAATATGGACCCGATCCGCTTTGAGGAGTTACTTACTAAGCTTAAGGTGCTACTGAATTTACCAGTAACCGAAACGGATAAGGATGTGCAACTGTCTTTTGCTCTCAACTTTACGATTGATGGCATTAAGAACTACTGCAACATATCCGACATACCGGAACAACTGGAAAACACGGTGCTGCTGATCGCAAAGGACTATTACCTAAACCAGTTCGTGGCCCCTGCAACGGCTGGTGAAGGCGAGAAGAATGTACAGAGCATCAAGCGGGGCGATGTGCAGTTTACTTTCTTCGCAGATGCCAAAGTGGGCGTAGAGGGCACGGCCTTTATCAAGTCGTACGCCACGCAGCTTAATGCATTTCGAAGATTGAGGTGGTAGCCATGCAATTGGGCAATCCAACAACAGAACGCAGGCTGCTAGAAATGACCTATACGGGCGTTTGCCGGGTCAAAGGACAGATAACCTACAAAGACCCAGTAACGGGCGTAGAACGACCCACCAACGGCGTTATATTGGATAATCAGCCGTGTGCGCTGTCTCAGGCATCATTGCCAAGCGCGGCCCAAACGGACACGAACAACGATGTCTCGTATGACGGGAAGTTGTTTATTGCTCCAGATATCACAATTCCGTCTGGAAGCCGCATTTATGTGACGCAGGACGGAATGAACTATGAGTTTCAGCAGTCGGGCGAGTCGTTCATTTACCCAACTCACCAAGAAGTAAAAATGAAGCGGGTTGGTAAGGCATGAGCTTTGCTGAGTTTGATTTTAGCGAGTTTGAACAGCTGGGCAAGAGCCTGCGAAAGATGCAATCCGACTATCCTCGCTTTGTGGAGGACTGTATAAGAGAGCTTGCTAGTAGGCTCCTGGCTAAAACGGTGGCAAGGACTCCCGTAGATACGGGGATGCTCCGGCGCAACTGGCAGTTAGGCCCTGTTGAGCGTGTAGGCGGAGGCTATAGCATCGAACTATTTAACCCTATCGAATATGCGCCTTATGTGGAATATGGGCACCGCACAAGGCTGCACACCGGATGGGTGGAGGGGCGGTTTATGCTGACTATTTCCGAAAGGGAACTTGAACGCGAACTACCTGCGCTCATGGATCGTAATCTTAAACGCTTCATAGAGGACCATTTGAGGTGATGCAATGGAAGATGTTAAAAACGGAATATTGAAGCACCTGAGCACCTTTCAAACGGGTGTTACGGTGTACGACGAACGAATTGAGCAGGGTTTTCATGAACCGTGTTTTTTTGTGTTGCTTATAGATGGTGCACAGAACCGGGAATTTAATCGCCGTTACATGCGGACAGACAGTTTCGACATCCACTACTTCCCGAACCCGAAGAACCCGGAAAAGCGCCGTGAATGTGAAGCTGTGGTAAACAGGCTATACGAGG
The DNA here is from genome assembly GCF_050467685.1 of Paenibacillus sp. NRS-1782. Lineage (NCBI taxonomy): Bacteria > Bacillati > Bacillota > Bacilli > Caryophanales > Paenibacillaceae > Paenibacillus > Paenibacillus sp. NRS-1782. The sequence continues at coordinate 39,279 of NZ_JBITPH010000004.1, read as the reverse complement.
AAATGGAATACATCCAATGGGAAGACAGCATGTACAGGGCGGTGGGGATGAAACACCAAATCGTTGATGATGTGTTGCATTTCTTCTTGGATGTGAACGTCCACCTCATGAAGCCTAAAACACCAGAAACAAAAATGAGGACTTTAAAACAGGAGGCTGGTATACGTGGCTGATGAAGTTGTTCCAAAAAAAGAAACGCCTGCCAAAACTGTAGCGCCGGAATTTGCCAAAGAGCAATTCCAAGGGTCTGAACAGTTTACGCAGATTGAAAAAGATACATTGAACGTCTTGCTTGAGGACGGACGCAATTACTCCATTAGTGAGGCTAAACGGATCCTGGCTGAATGGTTGAAAAAGGAGGTTAAATAATGGCGGGTACATGGGTTACACAAAACAAGGATTTATCCGGCGTATACACCAACGTTGTCTCCGAGCCTAAGCCATTAGGGACGCTAAGTGATCGCGGTATTGCCACTCTGCCGTTGCTATTAAGCTGGGGACCAGCCAAGCAGATCATCACAATCGACGCTGGCGATGATATTGCAAAAGCGTTGGGATACGACATTACACACTCAAGCCTGCTACTGGTTAAGGAGGCTCTTAAACGTGCCAAGACGTTGCTTGTTTACCGCCTAAACGAAGGAACAAAGGCTACGTCCACAAGTGGCAATCTTGTCACTACGGCAAAGCATGGCGGTGTGAGAGGCAATGACATTTCCATTGTTATTCAAGCCGATATTGATACTCCGTCCAGCTTCAACGTTCGGACTTTGGTCGAGGGCCGGGAAGTGGACTTGCAGAAAGCCGCCGATATTGACGGTTTGGTCGCCAATGACTGGGTGACATTTAAGGCAGCCGCTACAGATAAAACATTGGCAGCAACAGCCGGAGCGCCGCTGACTGGTGGGGCGAATGGTACAACAACCAATGCCGATCACTCTGACTATATGGCGACCATTGAGACTCAAGACTTTAACACAGTTGGGGTCCCGTTTGACGACGCAACACTCAAGCCTTTGTACACCACTTACGTTAATCGCCTGCGCAATGACGAGGGCAAAAATGTACAGGTGGTACTACCAAACTACAGCGCGGCCGATAGCGAAGGAGTAATAAACGTCACAAACGGCGTAATTCTTTCAGACGGTACAGTGATCGACAAGGTTAAAGCAGTCGCTTGGGTAGCAGCAGCAACCGCAGCGGCAAATGTAAATCAAGCACTTACTTACACTGACTACGACGATGCTGTTGACGTGGACGTTAGATTTACCAACCGTGAAGCTATTGCCGCTGATCAAAGCGGACAGTTCTTCTTTATATTCAAGAAAGGCAAGGCTAAGGTTCAGAAAGATATCAACACTTTCCGTAGTTTCACACCTACGAAAAATAAATATTTCCGCAAGAATCGTGTTATCCGTACGCTAGATGGCATCAATACTGATTTACAGAGAGTCTTTGAAAACTCCTACATCGGCAAAGTTGATAACAACGTTGACGGGCGTAATCTCGTTAAAAAAGAAGCTATCAATTTGTTCGAACTCAATCAACAAATCAGTGCAATTGAGGAATTCAATCCTCAGACGGATGTAACAATCGTACCTGGCACAGACAAAGATGCGATTTACGCTGAGTATTACGTTAAGCCAGTGGACAGCATCGAAAAAATCTATCAGTTAGTGAGGGTGAGATAATATGGCGTACTTAAAAGCTGGAGATACAATCTCTGGTCAAGAGGGACGGGCCTATGCCACGATTAACGGCAACGTAGAAGAAATGTTTTACGTCAAAACCCTTGAGGCTACGGCAGAGAAGGAAAAGACCGATGTTAAAACACTCGGTAAGCGCGGCACCCAGCACAAGGCCAACGGCTGGAGCGGCTCGGGTAGCATGACGATTTACTATACAACAACGAGATTCCGGCAGTTGATGTTAGATTACATCAAGACGGGTAAGGATACCTACTTTGAAATTTTGATTGTTAACGAAGATCCTTCCTCTTCAATCGGAAAACAAACTGTAGTTCTGAAAAGCGTGAACCTGGATAGTGTGATCATGGCCAAAGTTGATACTGACTCCGAAGTGTTGGATGAGGATATCGACTTTACTTTTGATGATGTGGATATTCAAGATAGCTTTACCGCCCCTACATTGGGAGCCTAATTTAAATTAAAAGGAGATTAATATAATGAGCGACTTGACTTTGTTTTATGCGGAGAATGTGGAATCTGAATTAACAGAAGAGGTAGCTATTTCTCCACGTTTTAAGGATAAAGAGGGGAAACCTGTGAAGTGGGTTATTCGAAGTATTCCTGAGACTGAGAATTCTGTCTTGCGCAAGGAATCGACGAAGAAAGTGAAAGGGAAGAACGGCGTCTATTCCAATGAATTTGATTCAGAGACATATATGTCCAAGATGGTGGTATCGGCGGTTGTATTCCCTAACTTGAAGGATGCAAACTTACAAAAATCGCATGGTGTCCTGGGTGCAGAATCGCTCATTAAGAAGATGTTACTGTCCGGTGAGTATTCTACTTTACTGGATAAAGTGCAGTCTCTGAGTGGTTATGATCGAGATATGAACGAATTGGTTGATGAAGTAAAAAACTCATAAAGGGCGATAGCGGCAATGCTAACTATGCATACTACGCCCTTCATGAACTCCATATCCTGCCACATGACCTTATGGCAATGAGTCAACGGGAACGCGCTGCAATTTACGCTATGATCTCTTATCGAATAGACCAAGAGAAAGCTGCTCGAAAAAAATAAGCAGAAAAGTTTCCCAAGCCTCTTGATCCACTACAAGAGTTGTAGTATTCTTGTAGTAGGAGGTGACGAGGTGAGTAATAAAGCGTTGAATATCATGATACCCGAGAAAATGTACAACGAGTTGAAAAAAGAGGCTGAGAAAAAAAGCATTTCTTTAGCTGCGTTGGCAAGGATTGTTTTTTCGGAATACCTTGATAAAAAATAAAAGGAAGCCCTTCTCCCCGACAAGAGATAAAAGGACTTCCCGATCAGGTTGTTGCCAACCTGTGAAATATTATAGCACGGGTTGCAACCTCCTAGCAATTAACAAGGAGGCAACATCAATGGAAAACATGTCCAAAGAAACCTGTATGACTGAAAAGGTTAGTGAATTTATCGAAACTTGGTTACACACATCACCGTGTGATCATGAGGTTGGAGAAGCAACTCAAATTTATAATCATATTATGGAACGGTTTGACAAGCTTCATTGGTTGGCGTTAGGGGCTGTTTGCACTTTCGGAATCCAAGAAGGCAAACGTGCTGAACGCTCGAAAAATACTAAAACTATATGCGATACCGAAGAACAACAGGCGATCACCAAGGAAATACCCGAAGCGGAGAAAATATATGTTTTGCAGTATCAAAATAAACTCAAAAAGCAATGTTTTGAAATATTGTTAGCCATAGTCGACGATGAATTGTACGACAAAGAACACGTCAAAATTGATGTTGTTGAAATTATAAAAACGTTGGACGAGCTAGAAGCTATCTTCCCTCTATATGAGGGGGTTCCGCTCTAATGCCGCGTTATTTCGATCATCAAATGTTCTTAGAACGTGTTGCAATCCTCGGGAACGGTGAATACAAGAAGGCTAGGGAAATCGCGGACATGCTGTTCCTTGCGGGCATTCGGAAGGGGGCTTCCGAGGAATGAGGCGACTAACCGATGAAGAATTTCTTGCCAGAATTGAGGAATTAGTTGGGCGGGAGTACACATTTCTTCAACCATACACGACTAGCAAGACCTTGATATTAGTAAGGCATAATAAGTGCGAATACGAATACAGAGTCAGACCCAATGATTTTCTTCAAGGAAGTCGCTGCCCGAGATGCTTTCATTCAAAACCTAAGCGCTATATTAGTCAGGAAGAGTTTCTTGCTAGAGTCGAAAAACTAACCGGGCAGGAGTATACATTTCTCCAACCTTACGAATTTAGTAGCATACCTTTGATGGTCAGACATAATAAGTGTGGATTTGAGTACAAAGTCAAACCCAACAACTTTTTTCAGGGGCACCGTTGCTCGAACTGCTTTAATTTAAAACAGAGGACTAGTCACGAAGAGTTTCTTGCTAGTGTTGCTGAACAAGGAATAGGCGAGTATACCGTACTGGGTCAGTATAAGAATTCAAAAACAAAAATCCTTATGAGGCATGATGAATGCGGACATGAATACCGCGTAACGCCTAATGATTTTTCTAAGGGCGCGCGATGTCCTATTTGCAGGAAAAGTAAGGGTGAGTTAAAAATAGTTAATTTCCTGAAAGATGCGAACATTGAATACATCCCTCAATATTCCTTTGCTAATCTTAAATACAAGGCTAAATTAAGCTTCGACTTCGCTGTTTTCAAAGACGAAAAGTTGTTGTGTTTGGTTGAATATGACGGAGAACAGCACTTCCAACCTGTCAAAGCATTTGGCGGAAAAGAGGGATTTGCGAAGGGCAAAAAGAGGGATCAACTTAAAAACCAATACTGCAAAGATAATGAAATCAAATTAATCAGGATACCGTTCACGCAATTTGATAATGTCGAGGGAATTCTTGAACGAGAATTGAAGATTTTATCGAAGCGAAAATAATAGACTAACCCCTCCTTGTTTGGTAGAATGATGGTAAAATCTACCCATTCATGGAGGGTTATACGTGAAAAAAGTCCTGACTTTATTTTTGTTGGTTATTTCATTAACAATTGTTTCTGCTTGTTCTTCTGCTAAAGAGGAAGCGGCTACGCCTACTCTTGATGATTATGTAAAAGCTTATACTGATGCAGGAGCAAAAGACCGAGGCGAAAACGCTTATACCTTAGTTGGCGCATCCAGTGGAAGGTTTCTTTCATTAAGCAATGACTCTATTCAAATTATCCAATTTGATTCAGAGGGAGATGCTCAGAAAGCCAAAGAAGAACAACCTAAACTCAAGAATTGGTCAATGCGAGGGAAAGTGTTGTTAAGCTCTCAAAGCGAGGAAGCAAAAAAGATTTTTGATGAACTAAAATAAATTGGTTGAGAAGACGCCTTCATAGGCGTCTTTTTTATGCCAGAAAGGAGGAACGATGGCAACTGTATCAGCAAGTCTCCAACTATTCGACAATTTCTCACAGCGTTTGAACACGGTTAATAGCGCTGTACAAGCCACAACTAGGCAGATGGAAAGGTTAAGAACTGCAACAAATGCACACATGAGGTTTGATATCCAAATCGCCAATGAGGCAATTTTGATGAACCAAGTAAGGCTCATTAGACAACGGATTCAAAGCCAACTAAGAGTTATTCACGCTCGTATACAAATTGAGTTACCCGCTTCGTTACAGGCTATGTTCGGCAATCTTCAAATGCTTGTGTTGAGACTTATACGGGTTGTGCGGCAACTACGGACAACCAGTGGTGCAAACGCCGCTGAACTACAAAATGCATTGCAACGGATAGCAGATTTGGAAAGAAAAATAGCTCAATTACAGGAACAAATAAACGGTAGCCTTAGAAGAGGGGAAGGCGCATCTTCTGGATTACTGGCTAACCTGAAAGGCATGGCTGCGGCATATTTGTCTCTCCAAGGGATTAAGGAGTTATTCAGCGCGACGATTGGCGGCGCAATGGATCAGCAGAAGATGGAAGATATGTTCATTGCACGAACAGGGCAGGAAGATGTAGGGCGTGCGATGTTTGACCGCTTCAAGAAAAACGCATTGGAAGCTGGACAAGATGTGAACGAGTCTTTGAAAGGGAGTCTTTCCTTTTTCTCAGCAACGCAAAATGTAGATCAACTGGATAAACTGAATAACCTTGCTCAGCGATTGAACGCCTTCGATAGTGCAGGTAATGGTATGGAAGGAGCTGCCTTCGCACTTAAGGAGGCACTTTCGGGTGATATTGTCTCTTTGGCTGAACGCTTCAATATGGGGAAAAGTGATATCCGCGCGTCTGGCATTGTGGACATGGCAAAAGCAGGGAATATCGACGGTTTCATCAAGGGTTTTGACAAGCTGTTAGAATCTCAGAAGATGGGTCAAAAGGCGTTTGAAACCATGTTAGCAAGTCCCGCTAAACAAATTGAAATTATACAGAACAACGTGAGGTCAATGTTTGCCGATGCAGGGAGAGCCGCTACCAAGTCGTTATTGCCAATGATTCAAATGCTTAATAACGCCTTCAAACAAGGTAAATTTGATGCGTTTTTCGATAATTTGAGCAAAGGTTTGGATTGGGTAGTGCAGAATGCGATTAAAGCTTTTAATGCTATATCTCAGGTATATGGATTCGTATCAAGCAATTGGCAAAACATCGCGCCTATTGTCAAAGGGGTAGCTGCGGCATTTATCGCTTGGAACATCGCTATGAAGGCCGTAGCGGTTACGCAAGGGATTATCGCTTTTGCCACAGGAAGTAGTACCGCTGTGATTTTCGCCCAAACCTTGGCTACACGGGGGCTTTCTGCGGCATGGGCGACTCTAAACGCTACGATGAAAGCGAATGTCTTTATCGCCATATTAACTGTGCTGGTGGCTATTGTGACGTGGATGTACGAGGTGTACCAAACCAACGACATGGTGGCTGCGGCGATGTTGTTAAAGTGGGATCAGATTTTGAACTTTTTCGATCAAGTGCCTATCTTTTTCGCAAAAGTCGGGGTCGGTATCGCTCAAGCATTCATGAATGCAAAGGCCAGCGTAATGCAAACGATGCAAGACATGACTAACGGAGTCATAAGAGGCGTTAATGATATGCTTGATGCATTGGGTAAAACAGGTATGGTTGACGTTAAATTTATAGATGAGGTGCGATTCGCAGATGATTCCAAGATAGCTGCTGACAAATTTCGAAACGAAAGCAACTCCAAAATCGCTGCAATGGAAGCCAATGCTGCCGCTAAAGCGAAGCAGAGGCATGAAGAAACGATGGAGTATACACGGCAGAGATATTTCGATAAGCGCAAGCAAAACCAAACTGCCGCAGCAGATAAGCCTTTCGACTTCACAAAATGGAATGCTGCTGCTGATGCTGCTAAAAAGGGAAAAAATGACGTTGGTAAAGTCGGTAAAGTAGGCAAAGTGGGCAAAATCGAAGACAAAGTAGACATTTCCTCTGAGGATTTGAAGGTCATGCGTGACATAGCAGAAATGAAGTCTATACAGAACTTTGTTACTCTTACACCTACAGTGCAGGTCAAAACAGGCGACATTAATAGCGGCGCGGACATCGACACTATCATTAAAAAGATTGGGGACCATCTGGACGAGCAATTTGTTTCTGTAGCACAGGGGGTATACACCTAATGGAACACGCCATACTATTGAGCTATAACAACGGAGAAGAAGCATTCCGTATCCCAGTCAACCCACCAGAAATGAGCATAAAAGAAGCTGGAGACGGGTCCACATTTAAAATAGTGGACGGCGGGGAGATAAACGCGATCCAGTCTCGCAAGCTTACGGAAATATCGTTCGAAAGCTTCTTTCCTGGTCAGGCATACCCCTTTGTAAATTCGGATGAGCTACGGCCCATACCGGAGTATATAGAGCTAATAAACAAGTGGATGGATGCCAAGCGGCCCATCCGCTTTATTTATTCCGCCATAAGTTTTGAACCAGGCGCACAAAAGAGTCCGCAGGAGATAGCTATAAACATGCCAGTGACCATCGAGGAATTCGAGTGGAAGCCAGTTGCTGGCACATCTGATATTGAATACAGCATTAGCTTCAAAAAATACGTTTTTTACAATGCGGTGCAGGCCAAGGTTAAACAAACCACAACCAAGGCAGGCGCAAAAAAGACGACAACCACAAAGGCGAAGGCCAAGCGACCCAATGAGAAGGCAAAGCCTAAATCGGTCAAGGTAAAGGCTGGCGATACACTGTGGATCATAGCCAAGAAATACCTGGGTGACGGGTCCCGTTACAAGGAGATACAAAAGCTCAACAAACTTACAAACGCTTCGGCCAAACGTCTCAAGGTCGGGCAAGTAATAAGACTGCCGGGGTGATGGTATGGACATTTTTATAGATAACCGGGATGGAAATGTGTGGCAAGTATCCGGCGAGGCTTTGGCTGGTAAGGAGAACTCTTCTGGCCTGGTGGCTGAGCTTACATGGAAAACCGAACGCACTGGGAGCCCAGGTAGCGTGGATATTACACTGGTCAAGGATGGTATCTATCAAAACAAAAAGTTCAAGGTGCAGAACGGGGATATCGTTCGGATTACCAAAGGCAAGCACAAGATATTTTACGGCTATGTGTTTTCGGTGGAGCAATCGGAGAAATCCGACATGAAGATAACCGCATATGACCAAATAAGGTATCTCAATGCGAACGATACCTATGTATTTAAGAACCTTACAGCCGGGGCGGTTATCAAGCGCATTGCGGAGGACTTTAAACTTAAGACCGGGATGATTGCTAATACGGGATACAAAATCCCGGCTATGGTCGAAGACAATCAAAAGCTATTAGACATCATTTACAAGGCTATTGACCAGACGCTTATGTCTACCGGGACCATCTATGTATTTTACGACGAATTTGGCGCTCTGGCCCTTAAACGGGCCAGTGACATGCTTGTATCCGTATCCGTGGGTGACGGCAGCCTAATGACTGGATACGCGCTTAAACGGTCTATAGACAGCGAGACATACAACTATGTAAAGCTGGTGCAGGACAATAAAAAGAGTGGCAAGCGTGATACCTACGTCTACCAAGACAGCAACAATATAAAAAAGTGGGGTAAACTCCAACTCTACGATAAGGTAGACGAAAAAATGAACGCAGCTCAGATTAAGCAGAAGGCGCAAAATTTGCTTACCTTACACAACCGGGAGAGCAAAAGCCTGAGTGTAGAGGCCATGGGAGACTTGAGTATCCGGGCCGGGTGTTATGTGCCTGTATTCATCGACGACTTGAAGGTTAGTCAAGTTTACTTGGTGGATTCATGCACACATAAATTTTCAGGGCTTGAGCACACAATGAGCCTAGAACTGAAGGTGATTTAATGATAAAACAGTTGCAACAAATAGCATTGGGTAGCGTGGAAGCATCCAAGCCGTCTACGGGTATGGTTGGACAGGTTACGGGTGTCGCGCCGCTTGAAATCACGGTGGATCAGCGGCTAGTGCTGGATGAAGACTTCCTGCTTATCACGGAGCGAGTAACCCGGTATGAGGTCAGTCTTACACATAGCCATGTATACAAAGACGAGACTCCAACGGAAACAGCTACCAAGACCACTCAAACCGCGCTGCCGGATGTGCTGGTTATCCGCGAAGGCCTCAAACTCGGTGATGCTGTGCTTTTACAACGTATGCAAGGCGGTCAGCAGTTTGCCGTTATAGATAAGTTGGTGAGCGCATGATTCCAGAGGGCGGCAGCATCGTTGATGAAGAGATTGAGGAAGAAGAGATGCCCACCAAGACATATGCCTTAGACTTTGTAAACGGACGCGCACGCGGCATTGTAGACGGTCTAGCGGCTATGAGGCAGGTGGTATATAAGATACTTCAAACTTTGCGCTATGAAAATCTCATTTATTCCGACGATTATGGCGCGGAAGTAGATCAGTTACAAGGGCAGAGCCGATTGTTCGTGCAAACAGAGCTTAAGCGGCTGGTCCGTGAAGCTTTACTGGCGGATGATCGGATTACGGATGTGAGGGATTTTCAGTTTACGTTTAACGGCAGCGATGTACTGGCGGAGTTTGAAGTTATAACTACGCAAGGTAACTTTAGAGACGAAACGGGGGTGGGTGGCATTGTATGAGGATCAAACCGAAGAGGTTATCTTAGAACGCCTGTTGGCCCGTATACCGGATACTATGGATAAACGGGAGGGGAGCGTCATCTTCGATGCGCTGGCCCCGGCAGCGAACGAACTGGCCCAAATGTACGTCGAATTGAATACGAATATAAGCCTAATATTCCCGAACGCGGATAACGAGGAATATTTGGACTCGGCTGTGGCATGGTCCGGCATAGTGCGAAAGGCGGCAACAAAGGCACACTGGCGGGGCAAGTTTTATGATAACCAGGGGGCGTTAATGGATGTACCTATTGGTAGTCGCTACAGCTATGAGGATCTAAATTATGTCGTGCTCAGCAAATTGGGTGTCGGACAGTTTGTCGTGGAATGTGAAACGGCTGGCGTAATAGGTAATCAATTTTCGGGTTCATTGCTGCCAATCGACTTTATTAACGGGCTGGCACGAGCGGAATTGGTCGATCTGTTGGTGTCTGGAGAAGATACTGAAACGGGGGCAGCGCTGTTTGACCGTTACCAGGATAAAGTGACAAAGCCAATCACTAGCGCAAACAAAAACCAGTATGTCGTGTGGGCCCGGGAAGTAAGTGGGGTAGGGGATGCGAAAACTTTCCCGCTTTGGAATGGTCCGGGTACGGTTAAAGTAGTAATCTTGGACAATAACAAGCGTGCTCCTTCGGTGGCAGTCGTGCAGGCAGTACAAACTTATATAGATCCTACCCAGGATGGACATGGTGAGGGGGCCGCACCTATTGGCCCGGTGGTAACGGTTGTCGGAGCCGGGGAAGTACCTATAAACGTCAGTGTTCGCGTGCAGTTGGCACGGGATGCCACCACAGAGGATGTTAAAGAACAGTTGGAAGCCAGCATCGCTAAGTATCTGGAGGGACTGGCCTTTAACGATACCGACACATTGGTGCGGATTACACGGATAGCAAACTTTATCTTGGATGTGCCGCCTGTTATTGACTATTTTGATTTGACCATTAACGGAGTGACTAGCAACATCCAAGTACCTTTGGATTCGGTTGCCGTGCTTGGGACGGTGGATGTGCATGTCTAAAAAACTAATGTCATACTTGCCGGACTATTATGAGGAAATTCAAGAATTCGTAGAAATAATGCAGTCGGAAGATATTGAGTTTGCCAACTTGGATGCCGCAATGGTGGATACATTCCGCCAGTTTCACCCGGAGACAGCAACCTGGGGCATTAAGTTTTGGGAAAAGGACCTTAAAATAATCTCCATGCCCTCTAAGCCAATTGAGCAGCGCCGCAGCGTGGTTATCTCTAAGATGCGCGGGAGCGGCAAGGTGTCGGCAAGCATGATTAAAAATGTGGCAGATAGCTATGATCGCGGCGAGGTTGATGTTACTGTTTTTCCGTCTGAATACTATTTTGTGATCAGGTTTATCGGGACACTAGGATTGCCGCCAAATCTCCAAGACTTAAAAGATGCCATAGAAGAGATCAAACCAGCACACTTAGAAGTACGGTATCAGTTTAGGTACCTTGTTATACGTGAGATACACCACGTGATGAGGATCAGTGAAATTAATAACACTCAATTAAACAAATTTGCAGGAGGTGTAAGGATTGGCTAGTAATACACCTAATTTGAGCCTATACATGAAGGACCCAGTGGCAGACGGGAATGATTTTTTCGACGTTGAAACGATGATGAATGATAACTGGGAGAAGATAGACGGTTTTGCTGGTGTTATGGATGGGGTTAAAGAACGCTTTGATACTTTATCTCGACAGGAAGTAACGCTGAATGCAGGAGTGCAGATCATCACCGCCATTAAGTCGGCTTTGTTTTCTTTGGACGGTGTAACCGGGCGAATGTTGGTGAATTTGCTGGGCCGCATGGGAAACTGCGAAAGCGTAGGGCTATGGTCGTCCAATACCACAATCGTAACGGATACAGCTAATAAAACCAGCGGGACCAGTTCGTTCAAATTAACCCTTGGTTCCGTTCCAGCCACAGCTTCAGCAAGCTTTTTGACCACGCCGGGGAAAAAATATGTAGCTGTTGCAGATGTGAAAAACGGAAATACCAGCAAGGTGGCCATATCCATAAACGTAACTGGCACAGTGGGCAACGAGGTAACAACAGCCTCCACCTTTGCTCCATCCGTTGTCCGTTTCGCAGCTACGGACTTTTTCCACATCGTTACGGTCACAGGCACGGGTGCGGCTGGTAATACGTTTAATATGGATTCGGTACGCGTTTACGAGGTTTCGGACGCAGACTATGCAGCAGCGGCAACCCTTACGCCAGCACAAGCAGCAGCTAAATACTCATACGTGGATAGTGTAACGCCTGTGCGTAATCCATATGCGATTCGGTATGGGGAAAATCTAATCCCACCGTTTTACGAGTGGACCCTTAGCCCACGTGCTAAGGTAATTAACCCGTACAAACTAGAAACGGCAGCTACCGTATCAACGGATTTGTCGAGTGTTGACGCTGCTGTTGTCGCAGGCAAGACTTATATGTTTTCCGTTAAGGTGAATGGAAGGCTCACTATGGTTGAATTGGATTCTGCTGGCGTTGAATCTAGCGTATACAAAACGGACGACAACGAAAATCGGACTGTCACAGTAACATTCACGACCAAGGCGACCACAACGAAAGTGCGTGTTTACAGTACGAACACAGGCGCAGGTACTTTCACATTGGAAAACCCAATGCTCAACGTCGGCAGCACAGCCAAGCCATTCAAGCCACGTGAGGATTCCATGCTGGCCTTACAAACAGACCTGTACGCCGATCCATTGACAGGAGCAAACGCGGATACGATATTCGAGCGCGACGGGCAATACTTCAAGTCTAAGAAGTGGCAAGGGATTGTCTTGGACGGTAATCAAGCGTGGGTATACTTTGACACAGCGGCGGGCTATAAGGTTGTAAGGCTACCTGTCGCAAATGGGTTATCGGACACGGAACGAGTGACCAAGTTTGATGGCAAGCTAATACAGCATGCTTTCCCACTCTCTGCCGCTGATCAATCCCATTTGAGTGCGTCCGCTGGTGTTGTGGGTCTGTCTATATCGGTTGCGGACAGTGGATGGGCAGACGGATACACGCCAACGACAGACGACATCAAGGCTTATTTTTACGGTTATAAAGCATATGACGCTAATACTATCACTCCTGCAAATGCTCAAGCCATGTCCACAGCAACGTGGACGGGCACAGGTACTAAGTATTGGGTGCAACGCGTGGGCGCTCCTAACTTCACGCAAACCGTTCCACAGGCATCCTATGCAGGGTACACGCCGTACCAACTTGTATACCAACTTGCAACGCCTACCGTGGAGCCTATCACGAGCGAAGGGCAGCTATCCTTTGTTGAGGGGGACAATCAGGTTGAAGTAGGTACGGGGATTGTATTGCGCGAAGTGGTCAAGCCACAGCTTAATGGGCAATATTTTATTAATGGTGCTACGACTACGTCTTCCGCTCTTAAAAATAGAGTCGGTGACATTTTACGTATTTATCGCAATAGCAAGGATGATAAGGCGTGGGAGATAATCGCGCATAGCGTACCTGCAAACCAAAATTTATACGGCTTTAAGCAGGCTAGGCTGGATGCATCTCTATACGATCCATCAGCATCCTACAGCGTCACGTACCTAATGCTGGACAAATCGCCTGTCGCTGCATTTGTTGGTTCCTACGCAGCCAACGAAAAGACACTGCTTGCGGATTTGGTAGATAGCGTACAGCAGAATACGGCGCGGGTGTCGGTGCTTGAGAATAAGAAGGCTGAGAAGGATAACCCGGCGTGGATTACTCCCACTACGCTACTTAACGGTTGGGTGAGCATGGGTGTACTGGGCTACCGGAAGAAAGACAATATAGTGCAGGTCAAGGCCCGTATAAAAAGCGGAGTGATAGGCCAGCCATTCATGGTCCTGCCTGATGGATACAGGCCGCTTGTAGGTCAGGTAAGACCCGTTCAAACTTACTCTACTACCGATGTTTTTGGGGCGGTTCTGATAAACGCTGACGGTAAATTCATCGTGTCGGGTGGTAGTAATAACGAAGTTAATATTTATTTGGAATTCACAACGGACTAAGGAGGGCAGCGCATGAAATCAGTAGCCAAAGTAAATACAAACGGCCTTTATCTGGAGGACGAGCTAGTGGACGATGCCTATTCGGGTGTCGTCCCTTTTTATGTCCTGCCGGATAACGCGGATCAGGACGCGGATACTGAGCCAACAACGTCAGAGCCTGTCGGATACACGGTGGGTGTGCCGATTACAACGCCCGGCCTGTACAAGCCGCGCTTTGACTTGGCGGCGTGGGTGGCGTATCAGGATGCCGTTTATGAGGCGCAGGAGGCGTATATAGCCGCGCTGGATGCTTGGAAGACTAAGGGCAGGGTTGCAGAGGATCAGCCTGTATATGTTGCTCCTAAACAGCCTGATAGCCTTTGGGCAGAAGGACTTACGCCGGAGGAAATCGCGGAGCTGACTCAACCGTCTGCGCCGAGTGAGGGAGACAAACTACGACAGAGGTTAAAGGATCTGGAATTAGTAATTACCGAGCTGATGTTGGGAAATTGAAATTGAGGGGAGGTGAACTTACATGGCTATGTCTATGCCAAGAGTCCGTATCTGCGCCAATGCCTGCATTACCCGGCTGGAGCGCGGAGAACCGGACGTTATCGTAATTTTGGACAGCTATCCTCTTAAAGAGGACGACCGCAATTTGGTGCTTGCAGAGATTTATTCCAAGCGTCCAGACCTTGCGGCGGAAACAGAGCAAGCCTAACCAGCACGCCCATACGGAGCGTGTTTTTTTATGCCCTCACAATGGTTGGGGGCTTTTATATTCAGGCCAGGAAAATTGTCCTGACCTATAGAGACGGGGGAAGCAAGTGGACAAGTCGGAGATTTATAAATTTAGCGCAGCCTTTGGAGGGAGCGCAATAACGTATTTTTTTGGAGGGTGGTCATTCGCCTTGGCTGCACTTCTTACATTTACAATAATTGATTATGTGACTGGATTAATTGCAGCAGGAACAGAAGGAAAAATGGGAACTGGCCCCGGTTTAAAAAGCAAGGTAGGCATGATCGGTATTGCACGTAAGGTTTTTATCTTTGCAATGGTTGCTGTATCCCATCTGATTGATGGTGTCTTAGGCGATTCGCATCTTTTCCGGGATGCGGTCGCCTATTTTTATATGGCAAATGAATTGCTTTCGATAGTCGAAAACGGCGGCAGGCTTGGTGCGCCAGTCCCGTCGATCATCCGGCAGGCCGTAGAAGTGTTAAAGAGCAAAAGTGGAGAAAAGGAAGGTGACGGGGAAAATGCAGGCAAGGAAGAAAGATAACGCGCAGGGAATCGACGTCTCGCATCACCAGGGCAACATCGATTTTAAAAAGGTAGCTGCAGACGGGATCAGCTTTGTTTTTATCAAGGCCACACAGGGACGGTCTTTCCGTTCTAAAACCTTTTTGAAATTTGTGAAAGATGCGAAGGCGGCTGGCCTGATGATCGGGGCGTACCACTACATTGACGACTCTGCCACCACTCCAGAGTTGGCCCGACAAGAGGCAGAAAACTTTGTAAAGGCAATTAATGACGCAGGAGGCGCACCCACGTTTGATCTGCCGCCTGTTATGGATTACGAGTCCAACAAGTCCGGCTTGAGCAAAGCGGCCCTTACATCCGTAGCCAAAGCGTTTTTGCAGGAGGTTGAGCGCCTTACTGGTGTGCGACCAATCGTATACACATATCCATCATTCATCGGCAATTTTACTGGTTTGTCAAATTATCCGTTATGGATCGCCCGATACAGCGCTACACAAGTTCCGTTTGGCGCGTCTGGATGGTCACGCTGGGATTTCTGGCAGTATAGCGATGGTTCGGCTGGTGGCACATTGCCGTCCGGCACACGTAAGGTGGCTGGCGTAGCGGGTCCAGTCGATTTGAATGAATTTGACGGTACGGCAGATGAGCTTCGGACGCGGTTCAGCAAGAAACCATCCGTACCCAAAGAGGAGGACTCGACTGTTAAGAATGGATCATTCCAGATTAACGGAGAGAATGCGGGTAAAGCTCTGCTGTTTGATGGAAAGACTCACGTTCCGTTGCGCGTGCTGGCGGATGCTCTCGGTATCCCTTTACGTTGGGATAATGCTAAAAAGGTAGCATATCTGAATAATCGTAAATTGCAATCAGTTAAATTGGTTGAGGGAACTGCTTTTGTACAATTGCGGCCCATTGCTGAATCTTACGGAGCAGAGATTTCATGGGATGCTAAAAATAAAATTGCTCACCTGAAAACGAAAGGGGATAAATAATCATGCAAACATTAATCGAAGGTGTACAACCATACGTGACCACTATTGCTACAGCCGCCATAGGCGTACTCACGACATTCGTTTTGGCTGGGTTGAACACTGTTAAAGGGAAAGCAAACACATGGCTTGAGGCACGTACAACGGAAGCGCAGAGAGAAGTAATCCACAAGATTGCTGGAGAGGGTTTTGCTTTTGCACAAACAGCTTTCAAGCAGGCTGGGGGTGAACGTAAGCTTCAGGAGGCTTTGCAATATACTACATTGCGTTTGGCAGAACAGGGCATTACTGTGTCGGCAGTAGAGATTCGATCCGCGATAGAAAAAGCATATTTGGAGTACAACTCCAAAACGAAGGCTATCATTACAGAATCACAATCAAACGAAGAAGCTACTCAAGCAGCTGCTAAGGAGGCTGTATCTTCACTTGCCGCTCAAGTCACGGCTATTCTTTCTCAAGCTACTGGAGATGAGACCGTGACAAGCGCGGCACCTGAAAGGCAGCAAGATACTGCTCCAGCACCACAGGCGAATGTAACAGGAGTAGCGGTAGAATAAACGGATTGAGTATACCCGTGCCAGTAGACCTAGCGGGTTATATATTTGTCATGAAGTGGAATAATTGTGTTTAAGTATAAATAAATATCAAGATTAAGAAGGAGTTGAACAAGCCGATGGAGAATAAGTCCTATAAATCCAAAATAGGAGGAGATTTAGGGATGGCAGTAAACGATTGGGTAGAAGTGGTTTATTCTTCGAACGAGGATTATATCGGACAAACAGTGAAAATTACAGAAATTAATGGTGAAAACGTAAGGGTTGCCACTGACAACGGAGATCAATACTGGACAAATTCGGAAAACCTTGAACCTTGTTAAAAATTTACAGGACTTTAGACTCACCCTCATGGTATAGTCGAATTGAACTACACTAAAATATGAGAGGTGAGTCTTTTTATGTCAATGGATTTTGTTGTTTTCCAAATTGGTACAGCAGACGATCTGACTCCGAGAGAGGGAGAGTTTTATAAATTTCTTTCTAACTTCCCGAGACAGGAAGAAGATCGTGGCTTGCATTTTTGTATAACAAATGACTTGAGTATTCAAAACTCAATAATCACAGGTAACATTAGCCAGGAACATTTACCACTTACTGACTCTGTGGACGAGGAAAAAGCTGTATATGCTCCTGAGGATATTCCGTCATTACACACCTTCTTCGCAATTGACCTCCAAGAGAAATTCCTTCTTATTCAATATCGAGATTACTCGCCTAAGACTTTGGACAAGGATGTAACTCGAAATCGACTATCACGAGTTTTAAACGCTGCCTTCATTGAGGTCTATCATCAACAAATAAACCTTATTCCAACCGAAAAGGAGTATGACGAAGAAGAGTTATTAAGACTCTTTAATGAATATCGCGTCAGTTACCTTAGAGTGAGAATCGGGGAGCATCGTCGCCTTCTTCGAGATGAGGCTAAGATATTTGATGACCCTTCTCTTAATGATAACTGGATACAAGCTTGGAATGAAGATGCCAGCAATACAAATGTCATAATTCTTAAAGCACCTGGTCAAACTGGAGAGGGTGATTTACGCACATCTCCGTTAGCAAAGACACTGCTTTCTATTCCGTCAAAAGATATAGAGGAACTTATCTATTGGGATAGAGCGGGTCGGCAGAATAAGGTTAATAAAAGTGGGTTCAAAAGGTTTAAAGTCAATGACATCGATCTATACACTCACCCGATCACAGCAATTGATTATATTTCGGCTCAAATTTCACAAAGAAGATCGGAAATCGAATTATTCCGTATTGATTTGGGTTTGTAGCATTCACAAAATCAACCAAACCAATTATACTGATAACAACACATACGGAAGCACCGTCGTGCAATCCGAAAGTATCGGTGACACCCTACTGGCATACGCTGGTAGGGTGTTTTTACGTTTAGGGGGGATACATTATGCGTAAGACATGTATTACGATATGCTTGCTTGGGGCGCTTATAGTATTAGGTGGATTCATAAATACACTGTCCCACGCAGAGTGGGGGGGTACGAGACCTTCCATACAGACCGTTGCTCCTGTGGCTACAACAGTGCCAGGAGAAACCGTGCAATTGGAGTTCCCTTCGGATCGTTATCCAGAAACAGCACAGCACATTAAAGAGGCCATAGCAGCCGGACACTCCAACACATGCACCATTGACCGTGACGGAGCCGACAGCAACCGGGATGCATCTTTACGGGGCGTACCCACCAAAAAGGGAAAAGATCGGGATGAATGGCCGATGGCTATGTGCTCAGAAGGTGGAGAGGGTGCAGACATAAAGTACATATCACCGAAGGATAACCGTGGAGCTGGATCATGGGTAGGTCACAAACTCGACGACTACGCCGACGGTACAAGAGTTGAATTTATCGTTAAATAAGCAAAGACCCGCTAACCTATTGGTCGGCGGGTCTGTTTTTTGACGCTTGCCCCGTTCACGGTCACTACGATTCCGGTGCTGTCGTCGACAATCATCTGAGCAGGTTACGCTTCCGTTTACCGGTTCAAATACGCTGCCGCACCACAGGCACTTATTGTCGCGCTTTCGACGTTTAACCTTTCGTGGAGGGTTTATTCGCTCTTTGTTCTCGTGATAAAAACTCAGAGCGGTTTTGCGGTCGTGCTCTGAAGCGTGGATCGGTTGGCAATCCGGACAAAATCGCTGCAAGCCGCCCTCCACAGTGTATTCTTTCCCGCACCGTTCGCACTTGTCCTTGCTGCCAAGTGTCCTTACGTACCCTTGGCGCTTACGACTTTGGTACGCTGCTTTGGCCTGCTTTTGTCTTATGGACCGACACACATGGCAGTAGTAGGCACGGGGTCCGCCCGTAAAAGGTGTTCCGCAGTCTTTGCATTTACGACCCTGGAGCATTAGTAAACAGGCTCCACGCGGTTGATCTTATCCCAGTTTAGGTCGGAAAGGTCTTCGACTTCTTCACCATTGTCGTGTAAGGTGCGTAGCACCCAAAAGACTCTATATTCGTTGCCGTCCCAGTCCACAGCCGGAGCGGAAAACTCCGCGAAACCTTCCTCGGTCTGCCAGTCTGACAACTGGCGACCTGTAAATTCCGCCTGATCCTGCATAAGGTACTCGCGTCCCTCGAAGTCAAGGAAACCGTAAGTGCGGGCATTCTTATACTGCTCAATCTGCGATACAAGCCAGATTTTCCCGCAGGCCAGTTGTTGTATCGGCTTTGGAAATTTTCCTCGTTTGTTGTACTCTGTAACTTGCTGGGTACTCCAGCCTAGAATTTCCGCAGACTCTTTGCCGCCTGCTAGTTTGTCGATGTTCCTGCTCATATTTTCTCCTTATGCCCGACTCCTTGGTGAGCCTGCGGCATTAGTTAGCTGTGCAGTCTCCCCAGCAAAAGCTACCGCATTTAGTGCAGTATCCTGGCTTTTTGCTAAGAGCTTCACGTTCTTTCATCCGGCGAACGCTGGCTTGTTGTTTAGCCGCGCGTTTAGCAGATTCGATGGAATCGTATTCTCCCCATGCCGCTTTTTCAACATCTGCCGGAATAACGGCGCTGGCATAGCCGAGGGACAACATTGACACTCCGTTTACTTTTTTCCGACGAAGGTCGTTAACGTGTTTTTTACCGTTAACGAATACTTTTTGGATAAACACGAAGTTAACCTTTTTTGAAATAACCATCCCCCAGTCCGTAGTTGTTTTTTCTTCTGTTACGTGTTCTGTGTGCAGTTCGATTTCTGCACCCTTCTCAGTGGTCCAGGTGTGAACTTTCACACCAGTCACTCCTTTCTTATTTTCCTTCCACGCAAGGGCGAGAGCTTGAGGGAAGTATTCTTTTTCCTTACCACCAAATTTAACTACTGCCGCCTTCGCGATCTCCCAAGCTCTCACCATTACGTTCTTCATTTTAATTTCCTCCTCCTTCACTTGTTTTATTTTATAAACCTATAATACTATATTTGTTTTATTTCGTCAACCATTATTAGTGAAAAAGTTTTATTTGATAAAACTAAAAATAATAATGGGAGAGGTTTACGTTATATTGGTATGGTGGTATTATCTGTATGTAAGTTGCCGCCTTCCATGTGAGGGCGTGGATTGCAATGTACTTGCTTACATACACAAAAAAACCATCCAGCGCTAGAGCCAGATGGTTTTTTTGTGTTGAATTTATTCAGAAACTTGTCTAATACGGACGCCACCTTCAAAGTCAACCCATTCAGGGCTGCCTTTAGAACCATACCCTTCTATGGTATAGAACTTCCCCTCAGGAGTTTGCACTTTTCCTGACCCGGAGTAAGACCCCACCCATCCATGGCGAACCGTATTATAGCTATTGTCCTGTATGAAATCCAGCTTTATAGCCTTACCCTTCACAAATTGCTTGATGGCATACTCATGCCTCTGCTCATAAGATTTGTAGCTACGACCTCGTAGCAAGGTAAGGATTTCATCAAATGAACGAGCGCCCAATTCAGCGCTCTGCTCACTGAAGACTATTGCCAAGTCTTCACCATCTTCGAGAGCGTCCCAAACGCTCTCGTTATATTTAGCCAATAGGTCGGAAAGTGTTGTTTTTCCCTCCCTTCCAGATCTCAACGCCGGAAGTAGTGACTCCGGTGTTAATCCATATATTGCATGAATTAACTGTTGTAATATTCTATCTGTATTGTAGTACCCCCTTGGGCGTAGGGAGAACTGCATATCTTGAGGTAGACTGTAGGTATCAAGAATTTTAGGGACTGCATCCAATCGTTTCGAGTTACACCAAAACACTCGCCCGCTATGTTCCATAACGTTTTTCCACTCAGCGATATTTTTTGAACCCAACTCTGAATTAATAAACATGGTAGTTCTCCTTTTGCCCGACACCTTGTTGTGTCTGCGGCTAATATATAAATCCAATGCTAAACCCTAAAATATAATTTGTAGATCATAATCTGCGGATGGGTCTTCGCTAATTGCAGCTATTAGTCGGGGGAGCCATTCCTCCGGTATTCCGCCAACATATTTGTTGCAATCTACGGAAACCGTATAAATAAATTCGTTTCCGATGGGTTGAAACAACAATTGGTTTCCCTCGTTGCGTAATCTCTTCGCTACAAAAGGAGGCTTCACGTTTTTTTTTGAGTCGAATATGTCGACTCCTTCCAATTTCACAATCTTATACACAGTATAAGTGTGTCCTAGGGTGGTTCTTCCACATTTCTCCAAAACGATTTTTTTCTTCTTTCCCATCTTTGCAATGCTCATTTTTTCCCTCCATTACCCGGCTCCTTAGTGAGCCTCCGGCGATTAACTTGCGGATATCCGCGACGCTTCACAGCGTTTCGGCCCGTTTCCCTCGGGCCATCATCAGGCGGTTAAAAAATTTTTGCGATAACCACCGCGTCAGCGATAACAATCTCGTTATCATCCAGCGGCATGTCCTTGTGGGACTTGCGGTTACCAGCGATCACGTAGCAGTGCCACGTGCTAAAATGTTGGTCGCAAGGTTTTTCCAAGTCTGTTCCGCGATCTATTTTGTAAATCGCGGGGGAAGCCATGTTCCAGGCGCTCGTACCGCCCATCGACTCCATTTCCTCATATTCTTCGGAGTCGAAGTCCGGGAATTCTCTTTCGTCTTCCCGGTCATGATTGGATTTGCTCCAATCACATTCAACTCCTACTTCAAGGTCACGGTCTTCAAAACGAAGACCGACGAACGTGTATTTGTCCTCGTTAGCCTCGAAAATTGCTTTTACCTTTTCGTACATTTGGATGATGTTCATTTTTCTCCCTTTTGCCCGACACCTTGTTGTGTCTGCGGCTTGTTTCGCTCTTCCTTACACTTTTTATTATAAACGTTCTTTTACATAATGTCAACGATCTTTTATAATTAAATAATAAAAGTTGTCAACGAAGCAACTGTGATTTATATTTATTGAGAAGAGAGGTGAAAATATGTTGACTTATGAGCCTCTGCGCCTGCTGATGGTAAAGAGGAATTTGGATAGAGAAGAACTTGTAAGACTAACAGGCATTACTAGACCCACAGTAGGCAAGTTGTTTAGTGATAAACTTGTTGCTTTGGATGTTCTTGACAAGGTTTGTGTGGCGTTAGATGTTGAGCTGCATGATGTAGTGAGACGCAAAAAAGAGCAGGAGGATATTTAATATGGCTGACCTTTTTGATCGTCCTGTCCACCTAAAAGCGTACCTAACAGGGCGATGTACTAAGTGCAAACACTACAACGAGGTGATGACACACGACTATGGTAATTTGCCGTACCGTGAGCTTGAGGATCAAATGGACCGCACGAACCACAGCATTCATCCGATTATGTGTAAAAAGTGCGGTGCGGGATATCCTCCTCAACATCTGGTTTACAGGGATGTGGATCGGAAGGAGGATGTGGTACGAGTCCAAATAGACTACAGCAGTCCAGTTGATCCTGAGACTAGCGCAGCTATGACGGAGGGGCATGACCGCAGATACGATATATTTAAGGAGTATGAGCGTGAATTTTGGGCAGCCTACACGGGATTTGCGTTGGAGGATTGGCGTGCAGCAGTCGGTGAGTTGTTGCGGTCAGAGATAGAGGCAGGATGTTCCGCTCTTGGCATCACTCCTGGTGAGTGGAGAACGGAACAGCAAGCCAGGAAGGATATGTCCACGCGGTTTAAAACGGATGCTGATAGATCTGCCTTTTGGCAAGCAGCTAATCACGAGTTTATTACCGATGAGATACTTAACATCGGGGCAATGGGGTGGCCGCCTGAATTATTGGTTAAACGCTACGGATCACGGCGTACACGTTTTGCTATTATGTATTTTCCGATTGCTGAGGCATTAGAAACATTACGCACTCGGTACATAGGGCAGCTATTCCGCAAAGAAAAAGGGGATAACGCCTTTTTACTCCGGCGCATTGGGCAACTCACTGAGGATATGCAAAAGCAAGCAGTACGAGCTAACCAGCTCATCCGCAAAGTGGACGAGCAGAAGCATGAGATCGCAGGATTGCAGGACAAGGTAGGCGTTGCTAACGCAAAAATTGCTAGTTTATCGAATCAGCAGCCTGCCGAAGAACGCAACAAAGACGACATACGCCGCATACGAGAGCTTAAAAGCTTTGTAGGGGAGTTGTTAGCAGAGCTTCGAGCGATTCGTCCAGACGAGCCAGAGGACATTGGCGAGTCTCCTATGTTGGACGAGTCAGGTACGGATGGAGCAGACACATCTAATCCAGATTTGTCTGCATTAGAGGGTAAGACAGTCGCTATAATAGGCGGCTACCGGAGCAGGAGAGACAACGGCGACTACCCTTGCGAGATCACAACGCATGACGGGCGCAAACACGACCCTGACTTTTACGCCGCATTGCAGCAGGCGGATATCATCGTCGTGCTGACACGTTTTATATCACACGCCAGCATGTGGGAGGCTAGGACAGTGGCAGCACAGGAGGACAAACCCATCCATTATGCTCAAGAGATAAATATCGGCTCTATTCTAAATATAGTGGCACAAAAATAAAAAAAAGCTCTGCTAACCTTAATTGGTCGGCAGAGCTTTTTTTTATTTGCTTTGTACACGTTCAAATATTTCGATACTCCGCTGCATCCCCAAACTGTGTGCAGCTCCTAAATGACCTCTCAATATGCTTATATCGTCATCGTTGGTAAGGTCTAAGGACAGTAGACCATGTTTGTGGTGACGATCCAATATGGACTTTAGCAGGTCATCAAGTGCATTATTACTCATGCCCGATTCCTCCTGTTTTATTTTGAAAACCACTTCGGCAGAGCTTTTTAATTACTCTGTAACGCTGTATTCTTTGTATATTTCAGCAAGACCCAAAACCTGTTCCATCGTCAGGTTTTTGCGAGTTAGTCCAAAGTGTTTCAAAACATCGCAGATATACAATGATACCACGACCTGTTTTAGTTCAGGAGTTCCACCATGAGGCATCTGCTCTTTTATCTTATCTTGTATGTTTTTTTTGTTTATTTCCATGAATTGTTCCATTTCCATTTTGATTTCTCCTTTGTGCAGCATATTTTTACTTTAACGCTATGTTATCTGTTCCGCAATACTTTCACCAGCGCGAATATTGAAACGACCAATGCAGCCACGCTCACAACCATTGTTATAGTCTCCATGCGCTTACCTCCTGTTATTGAGGGGCCGAAGCCCCTTGATGATTAATTGTGAGCAGCCTCCAGTTCTTGCATTTTTGAATTCACTGTGTTGTGAAACATGATGTGCCAGTTACTATACTTAAATTCCTTGTAATCTTTTGCGGCACTTACCTTTTCGATTGGATAGCCCAGTGCCTTCATGGCGCTTTCCAGCAAAATTACATTCGTCTTTGTTGCTCTATACTTCATAAACATTTTCATTACCTCCCGCGTAAGGCCGCCGCCAATTGTGTATGTCAATCCGTTATGTTAAGATTGGGTGGAGATGGCGCTATACTAGCCGCCACCTCGGAAGGAATCCTTAACGTCTGCGTGCGCCGCGTCGTTTTTTGGTTCCTTTTTTCTTTTTATTACGGCTGGCGTTGTGTACTTGGAGTATAGCCAGTGCTGTGACCAATTGTATGATTGCCGTAATAAGGTTTACCCAATCCTTCATTGCTTTGCTCACCTCCTTACATTTACTATTTTACAGCATTTAAAATGCTTTGTAAATAGTTTTTTTGAGTGTTGCTAAAATATTTTAAATGCTGTAAAATGTGCGTAAATAGGAGCGTGATTTTATGGCGGGAAGACCACCGAAAAAGGATAAAAAGGTCAGAGAGGCTATTTACTTCGAGCCTGAGTTGCTTGAATGGCTACAGGAGAAGGCCGAAAAGCAGAAGTGTACCGTTAGCGTGGTCGTTAATCAAATGGTGGAAAAGCAAAAAGAGCAGGAGGGGTAATATCCTCGCTGCTCCTTTTTTTGTGTCTTGAATAACGAACGCTTGTTTGCATATAATGTATTTGGAAAGGCGGTGGGCGGAAATGCTACCAGATATCGAGCGTAAGTTACTGCGGATACTCTACAACTATTCAGCTGGGCGAAGACGGTTGCCCACCATGAAGGAACTAGAGATAAAGACAGGAAGGCGTACAGAGGACATAAAGGCGGGGCTGTTGGCTCTGGAAAAGGATAACTATATTGTATGGGAAAACAAATCTGATACGCGGCATATCGTAATCATAGAGGGCTGGGATAGGGATCAAAAGATAGTCACGCCCCCGGGTGCAGCGAATAGATACTACACGGAATATTAAAAAGCGAAAGCCCTTAACGCGACATACAGCGCTGGGCTTTCGCTTTTTTAGCATGCTAATGCTCTTATGAATATAATCTTATAATCGTAAAAATCAAGCCTGCAATAGCAATCGTTGTTGCTATAATCCAAAGAATTGTTGAAAGCCTTGCTTCACCAACCTTATTGGAAACAAATGTTTCAGTGGCTACACCGTGGGACTTAAGTTGTTCACTAAAGATGGTCTTGATTCTGTCTTCGGTAGGCACTTTTTCGAAAAGTTCACGCATGTATAGCTTTAACTCTAAAGTGGATTTGTCCAAGTCAGAT
This sequence comes from Paenibacillus sp. NRS-1782, assembly GCF_050467685.1. Lineage (NCBI taxonomy): Bacteria > Bacillati > Bacillota > Bacilli > Caryophanales > Paenibacillaceae > Paenibacillus > Paenibacillus sp. NRS-1782. The sequence goes on along the minus strand of NZ_JBITPH010000004.1, from coordinate 13,585 downwards.
TTTGAAACCTTATCTTTCAAATCGTCTTTCAAGTCTTTTTGACCTTGTTCCAAATTATCTATCCGACGCAGTATATCGTTCATTCCGCCTCCACCTCCACTTCCTGTTGGTGTTTCGCTAGTATTCGCAGATTCTTCAAGTACAGTTCTATTAAGGCGCCCTTGATACTTTGTACCTTTGGGCTGCGATACTCTATTTTCTTTATATTGATCAATGTCAATAACAGCATCTGTTTCTTTTGGTGTTTTTAATTCAAATAAAGAATCACTCATTATCTTCAACCTCATCAAATAGTATTCTTGATTCAGCTAAAGGCGTGTCTTGGTAAAAGACAACTATCGTTATCAAACCAGGCATTTCGATGTCTATTCCTTTTTCGGTATATAAACTGAAATTACCAGTAAACACTAAATCAGAAGGAACAGAATATTGATCCTCTATCATTTTGCCTAAAGGTATCTGAGTCAACTCTTTCATCATCGGGTCAAAAACTTTAATATAAAGGTCTTCTATTTCTGTCTTTGGGGTCATAATTCCTACGGTCAAGTAAAACGAAAACTTATATGGGAAACTTACTGTTTTTCTTACATAAGGTTCAAAAATTAAAAAGTTAGATCTACCTTTGGCCTTTAAATTCGTAGTACTTTCCGAAAATAGGATGTAGGATATTTGAGTTCGTATTTCGTGTTTCATTGTCTCACCGTCATGAATCTCCATCGGCTGGAGTAGTTGCTGATCATCTTCCGTAAATATAGTTTACCCTATTGATACGCCTTTGGCTATATCTGCCAATACAATATAGGTGAATATAGGAGTAAGAAAACAACCAAAGTGATAATTTTGTGTTTGTTTTGGCAATAATATTTTATTGTACAGAACATGCGTTCGTAATATAATCAATTTATAACACAACAGGAGGGTACATACATGTCGAAAAAATTAGAAGGTAACGGCTTATGGGAAAGCAGCCGGATTATCATACCAGAACACAAGGAAGCATACTTGAAGTTGATGAAGGATCGTCAGCGCCGTGGGAAACCAGAACTGGACGAACAGGAGGTCCAACTCATAGAGCAGGCTCTTATAGACTCCTACAATTCACGTACGGCTGTCACAGTGTCTGTATTTAGCCCGTTCGATGACATTGTTATGACTGGTGTGGTTACGTCTATAAACACAGCCAGACGGGAAGTGAAGCTGTCTCGCGGGGAAGATGATTTTGATTGGATCAAATTGGAAGATGTTATATCGGCCCAAATCTAAAGACATACACACTTATATCCGATACTATTAGTAGGTAAAGCACTTTATAGTATGCTTAAAAATAAACCTCACACGTCCTATTAATACCAGCAATTGGATTGCCACTCCCGTTCATAAAGAGATACAATTATGTAAAAACGTGACGGGGGTATGTTGTGGTGTGGGAGGCCGTTAGGTTTCTGTTTTTTTCAAATATAGAGGCTTTTGCCGTTTTTACTATTATGCTATCAATTTTCAGGTTGAAATCATGGCATTATTTTTGGCCTGCTATGTTCGTTTTTCTTGCTATGAATCTCCAAAGTTATTTTCTCCGTGAGGCGTTAAATTTGTCTTTCCTCGTGCCAGCCATAACAATAATAGTTTATATATTGCTTATAGCTACTATAGTTAGGGTCCCGATTTTGTGGGCAGGCATAATATCCGTAACAGGTATGTTTCTGTACACTTTACTGCAACTTATTGTCATTATGGCTCTGTTCGGCGATCTAAATGAGGACATGCAATTTTCCATCAAAGGCACTGTAGTTCAAATAGTAACCAGCTTATGGACCCTTTTTATAAGTTGGTTACTTAATAAGTTTAAAATTGGCTTCGACGCTGAATTCGAGAGGTTTCGCTTAAAATGGGAACACATAATAGTAATAGTATTTATTTTGGTTGCGCTCACTGCGTCAGCCGTTGTTATGTTTGTTAATAATATGCTGTACATTATGCTTTTTTTGATCATTGTATCAGCCATGTTTTTGTACTATGCGCTCCGAAAGGAGCGGGAAAACTTACAAGAGGATGAAGAGGACTGAGAGAGGAGGTGAAGAGGGTGAAAAAACAAGAACTTTTCTTTAAGGCTGCATCTTTTTTTTCTTTCGCGGCGATTTTATCTGTTGCAACAGCAAGCGTGGCATTTATCCACAGCCCCGAACCACCAGAAGAATTACTGAAATAAGGAGGTGCCACAATTGAAACTAACTGTGACGGCAAATGCAGACGGCACGTCAGGCTACACAGACTTGTACGTCGAGTTAGTTAATTTTATCGAATATGACCGATTGAGCAAAAGACTTGTTGTACATGCTCATACGGGTGTATTTTACATGACAGGACCGCTTAACTATTGCAAAAATGCACTTAAAAGTAGTGGGTACAAATTTATATATGCCACGCGGAGCAGTATTTTCAATGCGGACAATGTGGTATCAGTTAACACCCTCTTTAAAGATGCATATTTTAAAGAGGGTGTTAATGGAAAGAAATCAAAATGCGAAATATCCCATAACCGTTTCGTAGAGGCGATGGCTAAATTGGAAGTTTACAATCCAAGCGTATCATTCTCCTGAATATTACCAAGACCGCTATCGTAGCGGTCTTTTTTGTCGAATATTATACGTATATTTTGTAGTATTTTGTCGATTCGTAGAACGAACTCGGAATCCCCAATTTATCTTGCCAAGACGCCTAATATTGGGATTTAATATAGGTAAGAGGTTTGATTTTGAAAATAAAGGGAGGCGGTAAGCCTAGATAATTACATATATCGGATGCAATAAAAAACGCCTCTTATAAGAGAGGCGCACAAATGTGGGTTGGCATCCCTGCCAGGATAGCCAAGTTAAAACCCACGGAAAATTAATCAACGTGAGTATACAGTGAAATTATGTTTTTATCAATTACAACATGGGAGTGGATCAGATGATTGAAAAGTGGATGGAGACAGCAATTGAGAATAGAGTATTGGAGGCAGTTAAATACTGTGATAATCAAGAATTAGATTCTCAAGAAAATTTCAATAAAATACTAAAAGATTTGAAGGATATTTTGCCTTATAATGAGCATCGGATTTTACTGGAATTAGAAGACTCTTTGATTCAAACTAATATTGATTTCGCGGATAAATCGTATAGACTAGGATTCGAAGACGCTCTCAGACTTGTGCATCCTAATAATAAATAAACGAGTAAAAGAGAAAGGCCCCTGTAGCAGGGGCTTTTTTGGTGCTATAATTGAGTACCATTTTGTATTCGAAAGAAGTCTTTCAACGGGGCACGCGAATAATATTCGCGATATGGTCAGCAGATTGGAAACGATGGTACTGGGCGGGGCTGATCTTCCGCTTGGTGTCGTACGACAACAGATCAGCTCGGCCATTGATATATTCGTGCATCTGTCACGATTGCGAGACAAATCCAGACGGGTGCTGGAAATTAGTGAGGTAACTGGCTTTGAAAACGGTGAAGTGATACTTAATCCGCTCTATCGTTTTCAGGAGCGGGGCGAAAGTAAAGGACGTATCGTCGGAGGGCTGGAGCGTTGCGGTGAAGGTCTACAGCATACATTGAAGCTGCAAATGGCCGGGATGAAGTCGGAAAGCTGGAGCAGGGGGGAAGCGTCGGTATGAAGCCAGGAAAAGCGGCTGTGAAGCCGGAGCAAGCATCCAGTCAGACTACTTCCCTGCCGGACTATACGGTATATACACTTTCACCTGTGCAAAAAAGCTTGTGTATCCTCTTTAGTGGCGTGCTATTCGCGATGATCGGCTATCTTTTTTATCATCAATGGATATTGTCGTTGCTATGCGCTGCTGGGGCTTTGGTGACGCCACGTTATTTTCGTCAGCATTTGCTGCAACGGCGCAGGTCGGCTTTAAGCATTCAATTCAAGCAGGCTTTATATTCGCTCTCGTCTTCCCTTTCGGCGGGAAGGTCGGTGGAGAACGGCTTTCGTGAAGCCGTGGAGGATTTAAGGCTGCTTAGCCCGGATGGAGATCATGATCTGATTTTTGAATTTAACATTATTACAGCCTGTCTGGAAATTGGACAACCCGTGGAGACGGCTTTACAGGATTTTGCTCATCGGGCGCAGATGGAGGATATTACGAATTTTGCGGACGTGTTTGCAGCTTGCAAACGAACCGGGGGTGATCTGGTGGAGGTCGTGCGACGGGCTTCAAGTGTTATAGGGGAGAAGCTGGAAATTCAGCAAGAGATCGGTGTGATGATCGCGCAGAAACGTTTTGAATCGAGGGTTATGTTTGCGGCGCCTTTTCTGTTTGTACTGTTTATGACCATGACTGCGGGAGATTACATGATGCCGCTATACAGCGGGACAGGTATGATTTTGTCTACCTTTTGCCTATTGGTGCTTGGTGGCTGTCTCGTGTGGATCAACCACATTATGAAAATTGAGGTGTAAGGAGAGATAGGCATGGTGATGTTGGTTTGTCTGGTCATGCTGGTTCTGCAAGTGGGAGGTTGGGTGGTGCTGAACCGGATGTACGCTGCTAAGTATGCGAGCTTTCGTCATATGAAGCTGGAGGGACTGCGGCTGCAAAGGCTCTCGGTTCCTTTCGTACACATGATCCATGCTTCACGTGCCGCCCAAAGACTGCCTTTACTGATGTTTAAGCTCCAGCGCTCGGTACAAAAGCTGTACGGTATGCGCAACAGCGGGGAGAAAACGATGCTTTTTCTGGCCGAGATGGTGGGTTATGGATACATGATGGCCGCTGGTGGAGCTTTAATATCGCTCATGATGGGCGGGGAGGCGACCGGGCTGGTGCTCGGATTGGGGCTGGGCATTCTGGTACCCATAGCGCTGGTCAAGGATCTGCACGGAAAGGTACAGAAGCGGGATCAGCAAATTTTAATGGAGTTACCTGAATTGCTGAGTAAAATCATGCTTTTGGTCGGCGCAGGCGAGACGGTACAGCGGGCATTGCTTCATTGCGTGGAGCGCAAAGGAGCGGATACGGTACATCCGTTGTATCGGGAGCTGCGTCAGACAGTGGGGGAATGGGAAAGTGGCTATTCCTTTCAACAGGCATTTGAGCATTTGAGCAAGCGCTGCGGCATTCAGGAAATGACGGTGTTTACGACAACGGTGTTGCTGAATATGAGACGCGGCGGGAGCGATTTTGTGATGGCTTTACGTGAGTTGTCCCAGACGTTGTGGAGCAAGCGGACTTCGATTAGCCGCACAAGAGGAGAGCAGGCTTCATCTAAGCTGGTATTTCCGATGGCGCTGATTTTGCTAACGGTTATTGTGCTTGTGGGTGCTCCCGCTTTAATGATGATGAATATGTAGGAGGAATACAACGATGATGACATTAGTAACAGGCAGTATTCGTAAATTGTACAAGGATGAGGACGGTTTGGGTACGTTGGAAATGATTTTGATTATCGCGATTCTGATTGCGGTGGCAATTATTTTCAAGGATCAGATCAAGAAGATTGTAGAAGGTCTGTTGAAAAAAGCGGATAAAAAGAGTAACGACTTCATGGATTCATAATGCTGCGCAATTTGGCACACAAAGAAGAAGGGAGCTTCTCCTTGGAAGCTTCCCTCGTCTTTCCTATACTGTTGCTGGTCATTTTTGTGATGTTATTTTTTTGCCTGTACATATATCAAAAATCCATCTTGGTGCAGGTCGCTTCTACTGCTTCGGAACGAGCTGCTTATAGCTGGGATAACAGCTTCAAGGAACCGCGTACAGGCGCATTCACCCAAGGACAACGGGATTCGCTTTATTGGCGCTTGAAGGATGATGTGATGCTGGGAGCTTTGTTTGGTTGGGCTGGAGCTCATAATCGGGCAAGTGTGCAGGTGCCCGGTGGTGGCGGGGGAGGCGATTTGCCTAGTCAGAAGCTGTCCAATGCTGAGAGAGGCATGCCTGCTGGTATGCAGGGACAGATGACATATGAGAACAGTCTGATCAGCCGTAAGGTGACTACAGAGTTGAATAAAATAGTGAAAGTGCCTTTGCTGAATCAGTTTCTGGATCAGACGGATTTGCAGGGGACCATGAGTTCAGGGGTAGTGGAGCCTGTGGAATGGATTCGCACGGTGGAGCTGACTCGATATTATGGAGCAAAGTTTATGGGCAGAGGATCGGGGGAAAAGGTAAACCCGGCAGTTGCAGGACAAGTATTGACGCAATATGGACAGAACGGTCCGTAAGGAGCGGAGAACGCGAATGGACTGGAAGGGAGGAAGCGGGTGTTTGGAAAAGGACGTAATGCAAAGGATGGAGAGTCAGGTGCTGTCACGGTCTTTTTGATTCTGATTATGGCGGTCATGTTCGGCTTTATTGCTGTTTTTATTGATTATGCACGAATTGCCGCGCTGCATGTGCAAACCGAACGGTTGACCCATGCGGCGGTTCGTTCAGTCATGTCTGCCTATGATCCAACATTGCAACAGGATTACGGTCTGTTTGCTTATGGTGAGAGCAGCGGAGAAGAAATTATGGTCAAAGTGCTGAACGACAGCGCCAAGCGCACGCCGCGGGCAGACACACTGCCGCTTATGACTACGAAGCTGGATTCAAGCTCTTTGCATATGGAAAGAGAGCTTGGTAGATATGCCATATTTAATGAGCAGATTCGAGAAGAAATGAAGTATAAAGCGCCTGTTGATTTTACAGTGGAAGTGCTCGAAAAGCTGAAGCCGCTATCTCAGAATATGAAAGAGGCTTCCCATACGGTTGATTTGCTGAAACGGCTGCAAAAGCTGTATGACAAACGCGAGGCTAAGCTGGATGACATGCTGGAGAAGCAGCGTGAGGCAGGAGCTTATATGGAAGAGGTTCGCAAACGGATTATTAAACAGAGGGGCGCGTATATCCCTAATCAGTATATTTGGGATTCACTTGAGGTTGTAGCCGATATTGCCGCTCAATATAAGCATTATGTTCATGTGTATGAGGATAATAAAAAGAGTGTAGACGACGTTAAAATCATGCAGATCGAGAAATATGCGAGAAGGGCGAGATCGGCGCTTGATCGTCTGGGCCAAGCCATGACTAACATTGGGGAAGAGCACGATGAGCTGCTTGTAGAGGCTAAGGAGCCGTTGAATGAAGCCAGGCAGATTAACGAAGAGATGCGTCAAGTCATTGCTCAATATAAACAGAGGGCTGCCAATGCAGGGTATGATGAGGTTTCCTCAGCCCCTACTCCGAGTGGAGGGACCTCCAGTGCTGATCCGTCTGTAGGAAGCGCAAGGCAGGAGGCCGACGACTTATTGATTCCTGATAAGGAATTTGACCAGATGGAAGCGACTATAGAAGAGCAACGAACGGCTATTCATACGGTTAACAACAGATTAACGAGTATGATCCGCACATTATCCTTTTATACAGATCCGAATCTCAATACAGATATGTTCAGACAAGAAGTGATCTCAACGCTCAAGGAAATGGATAAATACTTGAATGCGTATGCCTGGTCGGGGCCTTCTAATGTACTCGATGATGAAGCCAGAACAATGGACATGCGACGTGGATCTGATAAAGAACGTAAAAAAATGGAAAAAGAGGCGAAGAACAAGCTCAAGCAAGCCTATAAGATCATTGAAATGCTCTCCAAAGGTACGCAAGGTGCCGGACAATTTCAAAAGCTGGAGCAGTATTACAATGAAAGTATTTCTTTTAACCAGTCTGCATCCAGTCCGTCTGTATCGGCTGATTTGTCCTATGACACCTATGATGCGGCAGGAGCATCCATGGACAGTATGGATGGTCTATACGGGGCAGCATCCGGCTTGCTGACGCAACTGGGGGATGAATTTTTCCAGAATGAATATGCGCTTTCTTACTTTAATCACGTGAATTTTAGTCGATTTGGCAGTTTAGCCGGATCAGGCAGAAGTGTGGGAAACGCAGCGCAAATTTTGGGAGACCAACTGGAGTTGAATAATCAGGAAGTCGAGTACATTCTGTACGGTTTCCATAATCCGACAGGAAACCTGGCCTCCGCTTATGGCGAGATTTTTGCCATGAGGCTGGCCATTCGTACGATGGAGGGATTGGTCAAAAATAGCTCCAAAGGCAATCCGTTGGTCGTTTTGGCGGCAGCTCTTCTATATGGGGTAGAGAAGGCGATTGAAGATATGATTATGCTGGCTCAGAAGGGGTATGTGCCTTTGTCTGATTTTCTGAAATTTCGAATGACGTACAAGGATCATTTGAGATTGTTCCTCATGCTCCATAGTAATAATGAACGGAAAATGTCTCGTATGCTGGCCCTGATCCGCCTGAATACAGATGTCAATCCTGCCGAACGGCAAACGTATGCAAGGGGAGAGGTTAAAAACGGGATGCGGCTGTTGTTTTTACCTGGGGTGATGAAGATGCTGGGACTGGCCTCAGAGGAAGGCGAAAGCATTAAGGGAAGTGTGTACTATGTTACGAAAACAGCGCATTTTTCTTATTAATCGGTATTTACAGCGGATTGGTGGACGGAGTTGCCGTGAACAAGGAAGTATCGTTTTAGAGGCGTCGCTGGTGTTGCCGTTGTTTCTGTTTTTTATTATTTTTCTGATTTATATGGTACAGATGACGCTGGTATCTACGGCCTTGCAGACCACCGCTTCAGAAGCGGTTAAACAAGTCTCGGCTAAAATCTATCCGGTGTCTCTGGCTGTGGATGCGGCATCTGCGAAAATAGATGCGGTCCGCCAACCGCTGGATGAGCTGCCCAAGTTATCTGTGAGTGAATATGCAAGCCAATTTGCTGCCCAACTGCCACCTCCCATCGGTGATTGGGTAGAAAGCGCTGTGCAGGGGGGCAAAAAGCCCATGGAGGAGCTACGAGGACGCTTGACGGAAGCCGTGCTTGATCCTGCTCTAAAGCCGCTCTTAAAGCCTTTTATAGAGGATAGCATTCTGGAGTATGACCGTATACACGTAACGAGCGTGCATGTGCCGTCTCTTACGGGAACTAAGGACCCTTATTTTAGGGTGGAGCTGTCTTATGAGCTGCCGATGAAGGTTCCCTTTCTGTATCGTAGCATTGTGCTTCAGGCGGCGGCAGAGGAACGTCTTTGGATCGGAGATACAGGAGAGGGAGCAGGTACAGGAGCTACATCGGCTAAGGATGCGCAGGGTTCCATACAACTGCTTGCCAAGCCTGAGCCTGCTGTGAAGGGTGTATACAATTTGATCAAGGCCAAGGTGGAACCTGGAACGTCTGCTAATCTTTCTGTACTTTATAAGTCGGGTCAAAGCACGGCTCAACACTTGGGCTGGACCTCTGCCGATGCGGACGGGATTATTGAATGGAACTGGTTTGTAGGTACAAATACGACACCCGGTCAATGGAGCTTTGTGATCGAAACGGAGGATGGACAACGTATCGAGGTTCCATTTTCGGTGGAGAAGACGGCGGACGGATAGAGGAACACAGATGGATCATGACCGGATGTATAGGCATTACGCGAGTAGATAGAGATAACAACGATGAAAAAGGTTTGGAACGCTTCATGCTTATCATTAAGGGGGAACTGCATTGACGTGGATGTATATCGTATGTGGTGTTTTGCTGGCGATTGCGCTGGTCACGGATTTACGTAGTATGAAAATTCCTAACAAGCTTACGATGCCCGGTATGGCGGTGGGCTTGCTATTTAATACGGTGTTTGGGGGCTGGCATGGATTTTTATTTGCAGCGGCTGGACTGGGGACGGGATTCGGCTTCATGTTGATTCTGTACTGGATGGGAGCTGTCGGTGCTGGTGATGTGAAGCTGTTTGGCTTGATCGGAGCATGGACGGGGGCTGCTTTTGCATGGCAATCGGCTCTATATTCGATTTTTTTCGCGGGTATTATTGGCGTGGTGATCCTGCTGTGGAGACGGGAAACCATGATGAGACTGCGGCGTGTGGCTTTTAATTTAGGAGGATTTTTTCTGTTTCGCAGCGGCAAGGCGCTGACGAACGGGAGGGAGGCACACCTCAGGTTTCCTTTTATGACCGCTGTCATTCCGGGAGCGATCAGCGCTTATCTTTACTTTTTGCCATAACAGGTTCGGTTAGGTAGATATTATGGTACTCACGGAGATCGGGAAAAAATGCTAAGGAGGTCATGAATTGTTTGGTTTAAGCAGGGATTTTGCCCGCAACGGCGGGACATTTATGATTTTGAACAAGGAAGGCGGGCTTAAGACCGATGATTTAAATTCCGTGCAAACCGGAATGATGACTGGCAATCGGATTCCCGGTCTTCTGGAGCTAAGAATCAAGGAAGTCGATTTTCAGGTGGAGCTGCACTACGATATTTCGGGTCAACGTATGCTGTCCCAGGTATGGAAGGGAGGAGGAGTATCGACTTCCGATTTCTATAGGATTCTTTTTGAAGTGGCGGATGCCCTCCATCGTAGTCCGCAGTATATGCTGGATATGCGCCAATTTATTTTTCATGAGGATTATATTTTTATTAGCGGTTCAGGCTCAAGGGAAAACGTCAGTTTAACCTATGTCCCTTTGCAGGGTGTTTTGTATGAAGGACAGGCTGGGAGCCAATTTAAGCAATTGGTTATTCGCTTGATGACGCGTGTGGTTCATTTTCAAGGACACCATATGCAGCGCATATTTGAACTGTGCGACAGGAATGAATTTGATCCGGGGGCGCTGAAGGAGCTGCTGCTGCAAGGGATGACGGTCGGTGCAGACAGCGTTAGCGTTCAAGGCGAAGCTGGAGAAGCACGCAGTAGAGATACTCATGCTCGAATGGGAGTTCAGGGAGAGCGTGATGGATTGCATTCAACAGCATATCGAAAAGAGTTTCCTTATGCTGATCAATCCTTATCCGGTCATTCATCAACGCGTGATTATTCAGCGAGTCAAGAAGGAAGTGGGCTAGGAGAGGAATACAAATTTTTCGCTTCAAGGGATTCGAGAATCCAGAAAAAAATGCATGAGGATCAGGATACGCTACAGGAGATTCAGGAGCTTAAACGGATTAATCGGCTCAAGCCGTCCGTGAAGCCACAGGAGAATGATGAGGCAGATGTAAAAATAGGAGAAATGGAGCCAGCATTGCAGAAATATAAAACTTACATTGCTTTAGGCTGTCTTCTCGCTTCGGCCATTGTGTGGCGCTATATTTATCTGGATCATCCAGATACGGTACCGCTCGTTATTTCCGTTGTGCTGACCTTGGTACTCGTAGCCGTTGCTTATATGAGCTGGACGGGAAAATGGGGGCGCAAGGACGCTTCGCCGCATACCTATGCTGATTCAGTCCCTATACTGGATTCGGAATGGCTCGGTGAAGCTTCTCATGCACAGCGGAAAAATGACCGTTATCAGGTCGATAAGCTAACCGGATTCGTAGCAGGACGTCATAATAAGGATAAGCAATCTTCCGATTCAGGTGATCAAGGACAGGAAAGCTGGCGCTGGTCTTTTCCTGACCAGGAATCTGAAAATATGGGTAGCCGGGATACGGGACAAGGAGATAAAGCTTCTGCACGTCACGACTTGCACGAGCCACAGGGGATAGGTATGTCTCGAAGAAATGATTTGGAAGCCAGTGATACCAGCGAGGCATATTATAAGTCCTTGTCTGGTGTGACGGAGCTGCTAAATGCTACATCGAGGCAGGAAACGGTGCTGCTCCGTGCTGATCAGGCAGTACATATTCCACACGTTCAGCAAGCACCGATGGCTTGTCTGGAGCGCAAGCCACCAGGAAGTGGAGCGGACGAGCGCATTCGATTGCAGCCAGATCAATTTGTTGCAGGCAGCTTCTTCATCGGAAGAGACTCGCAATTGGTCCAGTTTGTAGAACATATGGAGGGAGCGTCCCGTTCTCACATTGAGCTTTGTATAGATGCAGAAGGACAAGGTCACATCGTCAAGGATTTGTCCTCGACGAACGGAACCGTTCTGAACGGAGAGGCGATGGTGCCTTACAAGGAGTATGCAATGAAGGACGGAGACACTTTTAAAATAGCCGGAGTATCCTATACTTATCGGCTGGAATCTTTTAAATCTTCTTCCAATGCCTCTTGAGTTAAGGATAGTTTGATATGTATAAAGAAGAAGCCCGATTAATGTTATGGGCTTCTTTTTGACGTTTAATTTGGGGGTAGCTATTGAGTACTTTGATTCAATTTATCATCTGGAGTATGTTCAATGACATCTGTCAAATTACATTCTAGCTTGTTACATATATCGTCGATAATTTTCATAGCTATGTACTCGTTACGCCACATTTTAGCGGCAGTTGACGGGGAGATATTCATTAGTTTTATAAACTCCATTTTAGAGATTTTCTTTTTAATCAAAGTTATTTGTAATGGTTCAAAACTAATCATTTATCATTCTCCTTCTTTAATACCAGATGACATAGAAAATATGATTTAATTCCAATAAGTCGGAAATAATTACGTTAAAACAGTTGAATAATGAAAGGGTTGATGATATTATTTATAATAAGTCGTAAATATTTACGATAAAGTGAAAAAATATAAAGAGGAACTGATGAAATAAAGCTAAGCTATATCATATCATCCTAAAACAATGATGTACAACACCCTTAGCTTTGCTATGGACATTTTACCAAAATAGAACTGGAGATGACACCTATGATTTTAAAAGAAAAGTTCAATAAACAAGATATTAAAAACATTGTTCGTATGAAAAAGGTCTGGGGACAGGAAGTAGGCAACGGAGAAACAGAGTTGTACTATTTTCACATTTTTGACGTGCTTAATCGAAAATGGCAAACGATTGGCTATAACGTTTCCGATGCTATTCGAGTATTTCAAAATGGAAGTGACGATAAATGGACGTATATTATAGAGCAAGCCCCATATAATTCTGATCTCACTACTAATGATCTAATTAATATGCTTGGTATTACTTCTGAAGCTTCGCGTACTCGAAATGCTATACAAATTATACTGAATACGGTTGAAAGACGAAATGCTTTTGTTAATCGAATGGTTAATGTGAACGAGGAAAGTACGCTTTTTCTCCTAAGAGCGATGCAAGAGCAATATCTTACGTATAATCAACTTTTAGACGAAGAGTTTATGAAACTGTACACTGCAAATCCAGTGAATGCCTTAGCTTTATATTTTCTTGAACCCGTTGACATCATTGCGTTTTGGGAGTGGGAAGCTGCTGGTGGTACGTGTGAAAAAGCCATTCAATACAAATTTGAAAAACCTTTGATGACTTTGATTCAGGCGATAGAACGTGCTGAGGATGAAACAAGAGGTTTGGCATCTGGATATTAACCTCTCTATAACCTACATAAAGGGAAGATGTATCTGACTACCCAAAATATAACCAGTTTTAATCCTGCCTTTCCTTTTGAGAAGCACATAAACGAATAGAAGATATCAACAATCCCTCTATTCCGTAAAGGAGCTTATCTATGTACAAAACCGGAAGACTCATTGACGGTAAACTTTTTCTCAAGACTTGCGACGGTAAATGGGTTAGCCTTCGATTGCTCATTCTTCTTGTGAAAAGAACATGTTAGTGACGATTTACTGATACTCAGGGCTGAGTCTTTTTGGCTTCGTCGCTATATTTGATG
>NZ_JBITPH010000003.1:0-76660 GCF_050467685.1 Paenibacillus sp. NRS-1782 | reverse complement strand
CATGCCGGGCGCACATGAAAAGAACACCCTCGCACTTACTCTGCAAAAGTGTTCTTTCCGGCAAATATTCGGTTTATTCGATTTTATTTCAAAGAAGCTGCGTATTCCTCGCCTTTTTCCTTATCGTATTCGCCTTCCCATTTGGACATGACCACGGCGGCAAGCGAGTTGCCCAATACATTTACTACTGTACGGGCCATATCCAGAATACGGTCAATACCAGCGATAAAGGCCAAGCCTTCCAGTGGAAGGTTAACTGCTCCCAGCGTAGCGAGCAAAACCACAAAGGAAGCGCCCGGCACGCCTGCAATGCCCTTGGAAGAAATAATCAGAACCAGTACCAACGTGATTTGTGTAGTGATTGGCAGGTCAATGCCGTACATTTGGGCGATGAAAATCGCAGCCAGTGCCTGATACAAGGTAGAACCGTCCAGATTAAAGGAATATCCAATCGGAATGACGAAGGAAGTAATCCCTTTAGGACAACCGAACTTCTCCATCTTCTCCATGATCTTGGGGAGGACACTTTCCGAACTGGCAGTCGAGTACGACAGCAGCAGCTCGCTTTTCAAAATTTTAACCATGGTCCAAAGACGGGTACCGCAAAGCTTGGCGATAATTCCAAAAACAATCACAATGAATAGGAACATGGAGCCGTATATAGACAAAACAAGTTTCAATAACGGCCACAATGAAGCCAGGCCAAACTTGGCCACTGTTGTTCCGATCAGTGCGAATACACCAAAAGGAGCCAGGCGCATCACCTGATTGGTTACCCAGAACATGGCGTCGGCTACACCTTCGAAGAAACCCAATACAGGCTTGCCCTTGTCACCAATCGCTGCCACCCCTAGTCCGAACAATACGGAGAAGAAGATAATGGCCAGCATATCCCCTTCGCCCAACGATTGAATAATATTAGTAGGCACAATATGCACAATCGTATCCATAAAGCTGTGACCAGTCTTTTCTGCTGTCTCCACATAGCTATGAATATCGCTCTTGGTCAGATGAGACATATCCACGCCGTCTCCGGGCCGAACCAGATTGGCAACGAGCAGCCCGAAAAGGATGGCAATCGTGGTTACGATTTCAAAGTAAAGAATAGACTTTCCACCGAGTTTACCCAATTTTTTCATATCTCCGACGCCGGCTACGCCGATAATGAGAGTTGAGATCACAATAGGCACGACAATCATCTTAATCAACCGGATAAAAATATCGCCGATCGGCTTTAAGTAGACTTCCACCCCTGAATTGCCGTAAAATAAGGCACCAATCATAATACCTAAAGCCAGTCCGATAAAGATTTGCATCGTCAAATTAATCTTTTTCACTTCGTGTCCCCCCTGGCCGATTTGTATATTTTTTCAGTATGCTGTTCTTAATATTCAAATGGTGTTATTTATACTACAATCTGATCTATAAAAACCGACAATTATCTACACCTTCATTTGTTTTTTTTAATAAATTCACCACTTTATTGTTGGATTGTGAATTTATCTCACATTTCCTTTTTGATCGAATACACAGGAGGCGAATAATTATGAAGCTGAATATCCTCCTTTTCCTGCTTATGCTTGTGTTCGTACCGTTGGCGGGCGAGCTAAATATTCACCCGTTCTCTAATACATTTCGTCTCAGCTTCGGCACACCCGTATTTTTTTTCTTTCTGCTATCTATTCGTCATATTCCGCCCGCTGTATCGGGACTGCTTACTGGCTTAGCTGTGGTGGCCTTTCGCATATCACTCAGTTATTTCGCACTTCTCGGTCCTTCCTTCGAAGAGCTGGTAACCCTGCATGGGCCTACCTTTTTCTATTACATGGTCTACGGCCTGCTCTTTCAGGTCCTTAACATTAATGCCGAGCCTTACCGCGCTCTCCGGGTAGGCATCCTCTCCGTGGGTATAGAGGTTGCGGCAAGCGTGGCGGAACTTAGCGTCCGGCGGAGCATTGATGGGGAATTCTGGGACATCATGGCGATGAGCAAGGTGGTGCTCATCGCCATGATCCGCAGCTTCTTCGTGCTCGGGTTCTATAATATCATTCGCCTGAAGCAGTCCGTTCAGCATGAAGAGGCCCAAAGACAGCAGACTGAGCGGATTCTACTCCTGGTATCGGATCTGTATGAGGAGTCTGTGCAGCTTGGCAAAACCCTGTCGCACACAGAGCAAATCACCCGTGAAAGCTACGAGCTGTATCGGGAGTTGCAGCAGGCTGAATCCTTGGAAGACAGGGACCGCTACGCCAGACAGGCGCTTCGTATTTCCGGACAGGTTCATGAGATCAAAAAAGACAGTCAGCGGATTTATGCCGGGTTGTCCAAGCTGATTGATGCGGAAAGCGGAGTGCATTACATGCCTTCTCGGGAGCTTGGGGAGCTGATCGTCCGAACGAACCACAAATATGCACAAGCGCTGGACAAGTCTATTCATTTCACCTTGAATGTTGACCCTTTGCTGCCCAAATTGCATGTTTATACGGTTTTGACACTCATTAATAACCTCACAGCTAATGCGGTTGAAGCGATGAAGGACAGCGGAAGAATTGACGTTTCCATTCGGTTTCTACCGGGAAAAATGGACACGGTGACCTTTAGTGTCACGGACAACGGCCCGGGGATTCCTCCGCGTAAACGGGAAATGGTCTTCACACCGGGGTATACAACCAAGTATGATGATGAAGGACAGCCTTCGACTGGCATGGGATTGTTTTATGTGCGCGAGGTCGCGGAGAGCCTCGAAGGAACGATTGTGCTGCAACAGGAAGAAGAACACACTGACAGGGTACGGACCACTTTTACAGTCACATTGCCTTTACGGAAACTGACGGAGAAAGGAAGATAGCCCGGATGCGTTTTTATATTGTAGATGACGATCAGGGAATTCGCTCTATGCTGGCAGACATTATTGAAGATGAAGGTCTCGGTGAGGTTATCGGGGAAGCGGAGGACGGTTCCTATGTGAACAGCGATCTATTGGAGCTTAACCGGATTGATGTATTGCTCATTGATCTGCTGATGCCGATTCGTGATGGCATTCAGACGGTGCGTGCTCTCAGTGATCAATTCAGCGGCAAAATCATTATGATTTCCCGTATTGAATCCAAAAACATGATCGGCGAGGCATACTCTCTCGGTATTGAATACTACATTGCCAAGCCCTTGAATCGGCTGGAGATTATTGCGGTGATTCATAAGGTGTCCGAACGTTTGCGTATGCAGCAATCGATCACGGATATCCAGCGCACGCTACAGGGGCTATCGATGTTCACATCGAGAGGACCATCGACAACAGTAGAACCGACCAAAAGCATCACAACTTCCGGGCAGTTTCTGCTCTCCGAAATGGGAATGATCGGCGAAGCGGGCAGTATGGATTTGCTGGACATGCTGGAATATCTGGACCAGTATGAGGAAGAAACGGGTAACCTGTCCCCCTATCTGTTCCCGCCGCTGAAGGATATCTTCGCGAATGTAGCCTTGAAACGGCTGGGAAGCTCAGCTTCTGCGGCAGAGCTGAGCAAGGAAATCAAGGCCTCTGAGCAGCGCGTCCGTCGCGCTATTTTCCAGACACTGAGCCATATCGTGTCGCTCGGATTGACGGATTATACCCACCCTAAATTTGAAAATTATGCGTCTAAATTTTTTGATTTTACAGAAATCCGCAAGAAAATGCTGGAGCTGCAAAACAATGTGGAGCCCTCGCTGTCTCAAGCCCGGATCAATACAAAAAAATTTGTACAGGTGTTCTATATGGAGGCCAAAAGGCTGCTACATTAAAAAAGAAGGGATGATCTTACATGTCGGATGCAAACCAATTATTCGGTCAAGCACTGGTTAAATCGCTGGTCGGTGAACGTGGACATATTCGAGTGGCTCGGGCTTTGCCGGATATCGGCGCTGAACTGGCAGGTAAAAAAAATGCAGAAATGCCCTATAGCATTTATCAACTGTTGAAGCATATGAGCTACTGGCAGCAATTTATGCTGGAGCATTTGGAGGGCCGGAAGCCCCAACTTCCGGGCAATGTGATGGACAGCTGGCCCGAAGAAAACGGACCACAAAGTGAAGAAGCATGGCAGGCAGTTATTAAGAAATTTTTGCAGGGCTTAGATCAGGCTGTAAAGATTGCCGAAACCGCGCAGCTGGATGATTCGCTGGCCCATTTCCCAGATGAAACGAAAGCGGGATTGCTGCGGAATATCGCTTCCCACAACTCATATCATTTGGGCGAAATCGTGCTGCTGCGCCGTATTTATGGAGCTTGGCCGCCGCCTGGAGGGGGCTTTCCCGCTTAAATGTAGGCACAACGAGGAGTACACCTGCGTATCCTAGGGAGAATCGCTCCCCTTGTTGAAGCCCTCTATGCATAATCAGGAGCAATCAGAACAAATGTTCCCCATTATGTATAAGCAAAGAGAGGTTTCGAGGATATGAAGAGGCGTCTATATTTAAACCGTAATATCGTCTATATGCTTATCATTAGTCTTATTGCTAACATGAGCGGGAGTATGATCCTCCCGCTCTTTGCTATTTATGTAGAACAGTTCGGCATATCCGCACTCAGCATGAGTATTTTATTTTCTCTATTTTATGTGGGAAGATTTCTGGGTGGAGGCTTGGCAGGGCGAATTTATGAAAAGGTTGGCGCAAAGCGCTTGGGGCTGAGCTTACTCTTCGCTGAGATTATTTGTATGCTCTTGTTCCCGATTGCAGAAAGCTTCATCATTCTATCCATCCTTAGACTCCTTCAAGGCTTGGTGGCGATAGGATTAACCGTCTTTGTAAGAGTCACCATCAACCAGATCAGTACCACGGAGAATAGAGGCATCCTCAATGGATATATCAGTAGCAGCGAAGGTGCAGGTACGATTTTGGGACCTATCATGAGTGGAATCATTGTTTCCTATTTTACTTTAGCTGTCCCGTTCTATTTCGTCGCTATTTTTTCCTGTATATCCTTCGTCGCCGTCTCCAGAATGACATTCCCCCATCTCTCTTCTCTGCCTCAGCAGCAGCAAGAACCCCTTCATGATTCGAAAAGAAAAACCACGCTAACGAAACAGCTACTGCTCTATTCCACCGTTCACTTCCTTGAAATGAGTGCATTCGCCATATTTTTAACGTACTTCTCTGTGTATGCAACCTACAAGCTCCATTGGAGCCCTGTAGAAATCAGCCTGGCTTTTACCATCATCGGGGTATCGACGTTTGTATCAGCACCCTTTATTGGCAAAGTTTCCGATCTGCTCAAAGATCGCTTAATCCTCAGTATTATCGGCCTGTTGCTGATCATGGTGGAAATAGCCTTGTTTCTGTGGTTCAAGGAACCATGGATTGTATACTTGGGGATGTTCATCGGAGGCATTGGCGGAGCCAGCTATCTGGATTCTTTTTACTCCCAACTGGGGGATGTCATTCCTGAGGAAAATAGAAGTTCATTTATCGGCAACGTCGTATCATTTTCGGAATTAGGGGCCATTGTATCTCCAATCATCGCAGGCGTACTCATTGAACGTTTTAACATAAATGCCCCTTTTTATTACAATATGCTTTTGGTGCTTATGGCTATTGTTATCCAATACTTCATTCGGTTAAAGTCGAAATCCTCAAGAAAAAGGCCACTTGCATAAGCAGGCAGCCTGTTCCTTGACCTATAATTACAGCTCCAATTCAACGGCAACCCCGAAATGATCGGATACGACTGATCCCATTGTTCCGTTCAGCACGACGGTTGAAGACTGAACCTGTACGAGTTTGTTGGAAAAAACATAGTCAATCCGCAGCGGTTTGGCATTACTTTCCCAGCCTGCGATGGCTTTGATGACCGTGTGGCCTTCATCACGTACCGCTGCATTTGAATAAGTGTCCGACCAGCCGGATTGCAGCACATAGTCATACCCTTCCCCGCGCACTTCAGCCGCATTGTTGAAATCACCCATCATAAAAACAGGTGCCGCTGCAAAAGGGTTCAATACCTCTGTTGTACGGTCCCATAGTCCACGGAAGGATTCCTCATCGTTCCACCAGTTGTAGTGCCCGCTCACAAACCATGCCGATACTCCATCTACCACTGCTTGCACGCCCACAATTTTGCGGGATCGGTAGTTGTCATAGTCCCGTAGCGAGGAAACATATTCGTTCACCGTGTCTGTAATCGGTGTTTTGGACAAAATCGCCAAGCCCTCATCGTATTTGGCAAAGCCAATATGTGCGGGGGCCCACGTCCAATAATAGGTATCGGATAATAACCCGTTCAGAACATAAGCGTAATGATCACGCTTAATGATTACCTCAGGATCAGCGCTATAATAAGTATCCAAATCGTCCGGCGATAAAGGAGCCTCGTCCATGGACTGATTCACTTCCTGCAAAGCAATGACGTCGAACTGCTGCTCATGAATAAAAGCAGCCAGTTGTTTTAGCTTTTCAAGCTGATTTTCTTCCATCCAAGCATGTACATTTAAGGTTAACAATTTCAAAGTAATCACCTGTTGAGTATGTCTTGTATATCTGATTTGAGCAAGAATAGCATAAATCTAGTGTAGACATAATCTACGCCTCCCCTATTTTGAGAAGAACATCATATATATAACTCGATATTTTATAATGTTACTCGACATTATTATACACCATCTCGAATTTATTTTTCTGCCATCCATACGAGATTCCCGCTTCCTCACGCAGCCACTGGAGCGCGTCACGTTTGTTGTCGTTTACCCTCCCAGCATTTTGCATTATTCGTTTCCATTCGCTCTCAGGTACAATATATATACGGACAGAATCATTCCGATCTATTATATTACCGAATAAAAACTGCCCTCTGGATTAATGCAAATACTCGTTCCTAAACTGATATAATGGAAGAGTTAAGCTGTCATCAGATTGACTATTCTCTCTTAGGAGACTAATGCATATGAAACCAACCTATCTTATGGATGATATACAGTGGCAGCAGCTTATCCAAAACGTAGCTGACCATTTTAATGACGTGACGATTAAACGCGGCTTTCAATATTTCAAGCAAGGAAAGGTAAAAGAATTTACAATCCCTGACGCCGACCATATCGCGGCTGTCGTAGATGGAAGCGATCTTTACGAGGTGGATCTGCACTTGAGCGCTTTTGCTGCCAGCCGATGTACATGTCCGGTTCATAAGAACTGCAAGCACATGATCGCCACACTGCTGAATTATGCGAATGTGCAGGAGCGTTCCGTACATGCGTTGGTGAACGCCCATTCAGCGAGCTTCACCCGGTTGGCTACCAAATCTGACGTGCGTACCACCGCGCCTGCTTCCCGGTCCACTCCTTCACCGGATCGCAAGCAGGCTGCCAGGAACACGATCAGTAAAACAGCAAGCCGCATAGCGGATATGCCTATCTCGGAATGGCATGACCTGTTCGATCAGTGCATCGCCCTTATCCACATGAATACGCAAAACTCCCAATATGCCCAAAGCGCGCTGGCCTCAATATATGCCTTGAAGCCGCCGCTTTCACCCGGCATGGAACAGTTGTATGAATTGCACGCTCATCTGCGTGTGCTGGAAAAGCTGGTGCCTCAGTCACCTATGTCAGGCTATCCCACCCATTCCTATATGGGATATTACACGCAAATCGCCGCCGATGAGCTTAAAGAAGCGATCGAGCGTGATTTTGAGAGCCAGCTTGTCCTAACACCTGTCCTAACCAATGAACCGATGCAAGAAGCACGCATCGCAGAGACCTTGGCCTATTTACGCCGAAAAATGCTGACAGAATCGCGTAACGGCACTTATTTTTCAGACGCGTACTACCGATTTTGGCTAAATTGGATGCGTCCCCAGCAGAAAGATTCCACTTCCAGCATATATGCGGAGGAATTACAGCATTTACAGGCGGCTGAGGATGAGCTTGGCACAGCTTTGGCCCGGCTTCCCTGGATGCTGGCCCAAAGCTGGATGTATTTTTACCAGTCGCAGGATGATCAAGCCTGGTCACTGCTTGAGGAGGCCGAAAAGGCTTTTCCGCTAAAAATCTCTTCCAGCCAACTGCTTTTGTTCTTACATGCCTTACGTGAAGCCGAGGAATGGTCGCGCCTCAAGGACGGACTACAGCATATCGGCCCCTTACTCCACAGCCATCGGGACGATCATTTGCACGATTATATGAACGATTGGGATACGGTTTTGCAGCATCTTCCAGAAGCAGAGCAGGAAATGTGGGATACACTGGTCGGAATGCTTCCTTTTGCCGGGGGAATGTATGAAGAAGCACTGCTTGCCCACGACAAATGGCGGCAATGGATCGACTACCAGTTAAGTATACGCAGCGAGCCTTTGAGTTTTCGGGTGAGTGTATTGCAGCCCATTGAAAAGAACGCACCGGAGCTGCTGCTGCCCTTCTACCATCAGGCGGTGGAACGATATGTGCTGGAAAAAAACAGATCCAGCTATAAAGCAGCGGTCAAGCTGTTGAAGCGGCTGTTCAAGCTATACAAAAAAATGAAGCAAGAGCCGCGCTGGGAGCTGTTCTTCACGACCTTCACCAGCCGCCATAGCCGCCTGAGGGCGCTACAGGAGGAATTGCGGAAAGGGAAATTGTTATCATGAGCCAATATACAGAGACGATTACGATACACATCCAGTTAACCACCTATGGAGACGCGCTTATTTATGGCGATTCGTCTATGAACTACAGCATTTCCGGCCAAATCCTGAAGCAGCGTTTATTTGCTTGGCATGAGGCTTCTTTTTATGGCACCGATCTGGAGATTCAACACATTCAGGGCACGGATATTATCCTCCTCCCCTCGGAGCAGGTGATTCCCTTTCTGACGGAGCGCAAATTGCTGGAGCATATCGAATGGATCTGGGACGAGGACAATGCCCCGTGGCTTCGGCTGATCCCTCTACTTGCCCATTGCATTGAAGCGAAAGCCTACGCGCCCAGCCTCACAGCATTTCAGACAGGGAAGCTGCAATGGATTTGGGATGCGGAAGTACTGGAGGCGGCGGAGGCGCGCGAGGCGTTAGAATCGGGGGAAACGCTGGAAAGCACCAAGCTGGCAGAGCTTGCTCTCCTTGACAGCCTGGAAAAGAACGAGCGCGAAGGGCTGGAAGCGGCGTTCTCGGCCGCCGTGTTTCAACGCTGGTACGGCACCGAGGCGGAAGCCGCCGATGTGCGAAGAGAATATCCAATTCTCTTCGCACACAACCGCCCGGCCGCGGCAGGTCTGGATGCGCGGGCATGGCTTATCGCTATCGGCTGGAAGGCCGATACCGCGCCCTTCCGCCCGCTCCTGCAACTGCTGGAGCCAGAGCCAGAGAACGACGAGTCGTCGTGGCGGCTCAAGCTTGTGTTGCAGGACAAGCAGGACCCGGCGCTGCTGGTGCCTGCACAGCTCGCCGATGATGGGCATGCGTCCGGCCCGTGGCCTGATGCGTGGACGGCCCATGTGCGTGAGCGCTCAGCCGGGTGGCTGGAGCGCTTGACCGCGATTTTGCCCGCCGGGCAGCGCACAGGCAGCCGCGATGACGTGCTGGATCGCCCGCTCTCCGACGAGGCGGCGTGGCAATTCCTGACGACCGACAGCCATCGCTTGCTGGAAGGCGGTTGGCAGGTGCTGCTGCCCGCTTGGTGGGAAGCAGCCACCCGCAAGAAGCCGAAGCTGCGGGCCAAGGTTCGCCCCGGCGAAGGCGGGGGCGAGCGCACGAAGGGCAGCTCGCTGTTCGGACTGGACTCGATTGTCCAGTTCGACTGGCGTGTTGCCATTGGCGATGCCGATCTGAGCGAGTCCGAGTTCGCCGAGTTGGTGGCCCGCAACGAGCGGCTGGTGCGCTTCCGCGGGCAATGGATCGCGCTCGATCCCGCGCTGCTGGCGCAAATCCGCCGGGCCATGGCCGGGATCGACAGCACTCAGGGATTGTCCTTTCAGGACATCCTACAGCTACACCTGCTCGGCAACGCTGATGAGACTGAAAGCGACGCTACGGGAGAACAGCCGGAGGATGCGGCACGCTTCCGGCTGGAGGTCGAGCTGAACGGGCACCTGCTGAAGCTGATCAGTCAGCTTGGGCGGCAGTCGGAATGGCCCGCACTGGAGGTGTCGGACAGACTTCAAGCCGAGCTGCGGACGTATCAGCAGGACGGATACGCGTGGCTTGCCTTTTTACGGCGCTTTGGACTGGGCGCCTGCCTTGCCGACGATATGGGGCTTGGCAAAACGGTGCAGTTTATTGCCTATCTGCTGCATCTACAGGATATCGCCGCAGAGACGAGCGTCCGCTCCAGCTCGCTGCTGATCTGTCCGACTTCGGTACTGGGCAACTGGCAGAAGGAACTTAGCCGATTCGCCCCTTCATTGAAGGTCATGCTCCACTATGGAAGCAAGCGGGATCAGGGAGACTTGTTCCGCGAAGAAGTCGAGCATGCCGATGTCATCCTGACCTCCTTTGCAACAGCAACTCTGGATCAAGAGCTGCTGCAAAGCATAACCTGGGACTCGGTTTGCCTGGATGAAGCGCAAAACATTAAAAATGCGCAAACCAAGCAATCTACTGCCGTTCGCAGCTTCCCTGCCCGGCATCGAATAGCACTGACCGGGACGCCTATTGAAAATCGGCTATCCGAGCTATGGTCGATTTATGATTTTATCAATCCCGGTTATCTGGGCAGCGCACGCTCCTTCAGCAATCGGTTCATCAATGCTATCGAGAAGGAACATAACGAACAACGAACGATAGACCTGCAAAAGCTGGTTCAGCCCTTCATGCTGCGACGCAAGAAGAAAGACCCGGCCATACAGCTTGATTTGCCCGAGAAAAATGAGATGAAAACGTATATTCACCTCACCTCCGAGCAGGGAGCGCTCTATGACCAAATTGTTAAAGAACTGATGGAACGGATGCAGAAGCTGGAGGGGATTGAGCGAAAAGGTGCTATATTATCTACCCTTACCCAGTTGAAGCAGCTTTGTGACCATCCTGCGCTCTTAACCAAGGTGGCGGCCCCGGATGCCACGGCTTCCGGCTATAGTCAGCCCGATTTCGAAGCAGTGATCAGCCGTTCATCCAAGCTGGAGCGTATTTTGGCCATGGTCAAGGAGCTGCGGGAGGAAGGCGAGCGCTGCCTTATTTTTACGCAGTATATTGGCATGGGACGTATGCTCCAGCAGGTGCTCGCTCAAGAGCTGCAAGAGCCGGTGCTCTACCTCAACGGTAGCACGTCCAAAACCGCCCGTGACCGGATGATTGATCAGTTCCAGTCTCACACACTACCACCAGACGAGCAGCCGTCCGTATTTATTTTGTCGCTCAAGGCCGGGGGCGTGGGCCTAAATCTGACAGCTGCCAACCACGTCTTTCACTTTGACCGCTGGTGGAATCCGGCTGTTGAAAATCAGGCCACAGACCGCGCCTACCGGATGGGACAAACGAAGGACGTACAGGTGCACAAGTTCATCTCCCTTGGAACTCTGGAGGAACGCATTGATGAAATGCTGGAGAGCAAGCAGCAGCTTAGTGATCAAATCATTTCCAGCACCGAGGGCTGGATCACCGAGCTGTCGACAGATGCGTTAAAAGAACTCTTTACACTACGTCGCGACTGGGCGTGATGAGGTCTATAAACCTATTTTTGGAGAAGTAGATTATAGCACGGTCCGAAACTCCTTTGTGTGCATCTACTATCACATCACAACAAAGGAGTTGATAGGTAGTGGCCATTCGTCCTCCTCAAACCTTGAAGTCTACGGGCAGAAAAGTTCCTGCTACGAGATATCGTAATGTGAGTCCTACGCAAACCTTTAGCCGGTTTACGGTCATCTGGGCTCGTAATGATGGAGTACCTTTTATTACAACGGGATTTTTTGCAGTCCTCCGCCGTACAGATGAAAGCTTTGTGCAAGCTGCCAATTTCGACAGTTTCGGCACAGTCCGATTCGACAAAGTGCGTACACCTACGAACCATCCTTATATTCTGCGTACCTTTAGAGACGACGGAACGCTGTTCCGGGTCAGATCGGTACCTGCTGGTGTGTCCTCGTATGTCGTTATTGGTTAAGTATTTGCCGAACGCATCGTGAAAATGTATACGAAAAGAAGCAGCCAGGAACAGAGTATTTCTGTCCTGGCTGCTTCTTATTCCAATGCTATTTTTCCAATATGCTTATTCGGAATCTTCCACCGTTTGTGTAGCCTTCGAAGCGACTGCCTTGTATGCTGTTTTAAGCCAGTTTTCACTCGACCAGTTCAGCTTGCCTGCACCTGCCCCGTCCTTGGCTGTCAATTGTGCAACCAGGTTTGCAGGATCTTGGGCTGTGTAGCTGTATGGCAACGTTGTGAATCCATTCCATGAGAAGCTCTTGCCTTTTACAGGATAAGGAGCTAACGGACTATTCGCATCTTCGCTGCCCCCTCTGAATACTTTACCGTTGTCAGAGAAGATAACGTCTTCTGCTTTGATTTTACCTGTGTAGTTATCTTTTTTAGGGTCCTTTTGATTATTACGAACTGGAGAAAATACATCAATTAAATATGATTTTTCAAGCAATACCGCGCCATTTTCAGTTGAAATCGCGCCATTACCCACGACGTCAAAATGGTATCCTTTAGCAGCGATTGCTTTAGCCATGTCAGAAGTAATTCTCTTCTTGGCTCCAACCAATCCGGCATCGTCCATAACAATGTTATAGGCATGGGCATTACCAGCACGCAAACGAGGCATACGGTCTTGAATATCCTTGTAGTAGTTATGGTGCAATGTTACTGCCAAATCTGCATTATCAGCGGCCATCTCAGTAGCACCGACCAGATGCGCTTTCTTTTGTCCTGCTGCGATATCAATGATATCTTCTTTACTCATGCCAACTGCACTGCTTCTCAAGTAAGCGTACATCGGGTAGGAAGCTTTGTCTGCTTCCATAGCGTTAACCTGTTGGGTCACCCAGCTGTTGGAGCTGCGGTCATCTCCTTTGAACAAGGACCAGGAAATGGTAACTCCGTTACTGCCTTTTTTCACATCTACCAAGCCATCATATGCTTTGTTGAATGTACAATGGTCAATCCATACTTTGGAGCTTTGGCCTTCAACCGTGATATAATCCCAGTCATTCTTGTCATAATTCCCTTTGGTTGCTTCGTCCCACTCCCAAAGCTCGTCAAATTCGAGGTTACGGAAAATCAAATTAGAGCTTCTTTTGATAACAATGCCAGCATGTTTAATTTTAGCGCCATTTGCCGAGAAAATCGTGATTCCATTCAAGTTTTCTATATAGATTTTGCTCACACCTGTTTTCTTCAGAACAGGATTTGTCAGCACAGGGTTGTTGGCACTAAAAGGCATGACCTTGGCAGCATTAGGCATTTCGTTCCATCCCAAATCAAGATCATTCATGATCTCAATAACTTTGACTTTAGTACCTTTTTTAAGTGCCTCGTTGAGATCTACAGCGTTGTAAACCTTTTTGTAGTTGGCATCGGTTTCCTTAATTTCCCCGCCACCTGTATTACCATAGGAGAAACCGGCCAGATTATAGTTAATATTTGAGGTTGCGTTTTTATCTACCCCAGGAGTTGGTTTATCTGTACCTGGTGTTGGATTCCCAGGTGTTGTACCTGGATCTGCTTCAGTTGAAGCGCCGGATACGATAACATTATCGAACTGGGCAACCGCCTTGGAGGTTACCAAACCAATGGCTCCGGAAGCAAGGCTGGAATCTGTTGCGGTCAGCTCCAGCTGATCATTGACATACATCTTAATGTCCGAACCGGACAGCTCCAGCTTCACTTTGTACCAGGTATTGGTATCCAGTTTGTATTTGTTATTGGTAGCCAGTGTCTTCATAGAACCGTTTACCTTTTTGCGAATTTCAAGTGCTCCACCCTTCTTGTTGTACAAAGATGCAGCATAAAAGTTGTTGGAATCTGTGTATCTGCCTGCAACATATACCCGATTGGAGCCATTAAAATCATCTACATATACATCTGCTTGTACGCTATAGTTCGTCCATGATGCATTACCTTTAACAGAATGGCTTTCGCTTCGACTAGATTGCTGGTATGTAGAGCCATTCCCGTCCGCGACAACAGACCAGTTCCCTGAACCTGCTGTCCAGCCTTGAGCTTCCCCTTGTTCAAAATCATCACTTACCTGTAAATTCCCATCCGCATACGCATGACCTAGTAACGGTAACGATAAAGACAGAACCATCGTGCTGCTCAACATTACACTTGCACATTTTTTCAACAAACTCGACTTCATGTAACAGTCTCCTTTTTTAGATAAATTGATAAAAACCCACCGACATAACTGTACAGCTGTTTGTGCTACAAGGCCTTTCCAAACCATATACATTAGCGCAATACACTAATAATTATAGACTTATAAAATAACATTAAAATATGTCGAATTACTTATCTTTTGGTTTAAATTCTCTATTAATTTTGCATCCCTTTTCGCGAATATACCAAATAGCCTTTCATAAAACCACAAAAAGTATTTTTTTGAATAAGACATAAGGTTGTCATGTTTAATGTGGTACATATAAAGAGACGGATATAATGAATAGAAAGAATAGAATCTATAGGAGTGATTAGATGCCCAGCTACCACTACGCTTCCAAAACCGAGTTAAAAGAGGCGATTCATGCCTCCTACTTACTGTTAGATAGTGAATACAAGGAGGTTGACGAGAAGCAAAAGGATATCCGTATCTCCGAAGTAGACAAAACCCCCGCAGAAATCATTGCCTACCAGCTTGGATGGCTTCATCTTGTCATGTCATGGGACAAGGGCGAAAAGGAAGGAAAACCCGTCATCATGCCTGCACCAAATTATAAATGGAATAGGCTAGGCGAGCTTTACCAATCCTTTTACAAAACCTACACCCACCACTCTTTACTTGAATTACGCCAACTATTCAAGCTGACAGAGCAAGAGTGGCTGGATTGGATTGACACGCTAAGTCATGAAGAACTCTTTACGCAGGGCGTTCACAAGTGGACAGGCAGTAATCCGAACTGGCCCATGGCTAGATGGATTCACATCAACTCAGTGGCACCGTTTAAAACATTCAGAGCCAAGATACGAAAATGGGAGAAATACAATGCTCTGCATGGATGAAAAAAAGTGCATGTTGTGCTACAATACTTGAGTTGTATCGGGATATATTCAGGGAAGGGTAAGTGAAACGCCATGCTTATTATTGGTATTGCCGGCGGTACGGGTTCCGGTAAATCAACGGTAGCACGCGCTGTCGTTGAACGTCTGGGATCAAACAAAGTGACTTTCATATCTCAGGATAACTACTATAAAGACCATTCACATCTGAGTTATGATGAACGTGCTTTGGTCAATTATGATCATCCGTTTGCCTTTGACAACGAATTGCTTATTGAGCATCTTCATTGTCTGAAGGAAGGACAAGCGACCCACGCGCCAGTGTATGACTTCACGGTCCATGCGCGTTCTACAGACGAGACGGTAGAGCTTCTGCCGAATCATATTGTCATGCTGGAAGGACTGCACGTACTATCTGACGAAAAGCTTCGTCAACTGCTCGACATCAAGGTATTTGTCGACACCGACCCGGATGTTCGTATACTTCGCCGGGTACTTCGGGATATTGAGGAGCGCGGCCGCACCATTCAGTCGATCCACGATCACTATTTGAGCACGGTCAAGCCTATGCATGAAGCATTTATTGAGCCCTCCAAGAAATACGCGGACCTGATCCTTCCTGAGGGAGGCCACAATGAGGTTGGCATTCAGCTGCTGTCTGTTTTGACTGAAAAATATTTAGCAGGAGATCGGACGTGGGGAACTGTATAAAAGGGAGAAAGCGCTCTTTGGAGGAAGTTTACTATCACTTCCAAACGATGAATGGGATCTTTAATACAAACGACTTACCAGCACGTCTTGCCGCCTAGATACGGTGAACGTGCTGTTTTATTTTAAACCCGTAGATTAAAAGCAGCTCCTACGTTCAGCATTATGCATGGTATTTTTTATTGCCCTGACAAAACTGTGTCTCTTTCTACGCACAGTTCAAGGGGCTGTCAGAAAGGTGCGCTGCGATCCATATTTAATATAATTCAAGATAATATCTGCCACTTCCTTTGGGGCCATGTTTGGTGAATGTTCATACCACCATTTGACCGTTGTCATTGCAGACGATGCAAACAAACGAGTTAATAATTCTTGCTTTTCTACAAGTTCCTTGTTCGTAGATTCTTTTTCAATGCTATTTATGTGAAAACATTCCCTGGCTCTTTTTTCAAATAATCGTTCCATATCTTCATAGACATATAACTCAAGGTTCTCATTCCATAATAAAAGATACCAGTCTTTATGATCATACATAAATTGAAGTTGTTTTTTTAAAGCATTCAAGGCTTCATTGATTTTATTATTTTCCAGATTAAAAGATGCTAAGTCAACATTGCTCGAAAGTTCCTCCAATGTCGATTTTACCAACGATTCTCTTAATCGGTATTTATCCTCATAATACTTGTAGAATGTAGAGCGATTAATCCTTGCTGCAGTAATGATATCTTTTACAGAAACAGATGAAAAGGGTTTTTGACTTACACATAAAGAGAAGCCATATTTTATATTTTCAAGTGTTTTTATAACACGCAAGTCATTTATTTTTATGTTGTTCAATATTCGCTACACCTCAATTCATCCATTTTGCTCTGATTAAAACAACAAAATCCACCGTAAATGTTGTTTAAACAACATTCTATATAAACCTTGATGATATTTTTTATTCTTTTTCTTTTCTATAATATTATTATAAAACGCTATCTGTTTGTATCAAAAACAATCAGCGTGTCAAATTTCATGATGATTTTGTGAATATTATAGGAAACAGGTTTCTCGGTGGGTCTGCACGTTGATTACTCTGACTCCAAAAATGATAATGATGAAAAGGAGAATATTTTATGTCTAACCATTCTTTATGTAAAGCTTTAGGAATTGAAAAACCAATTATTCAAGGACCCATGGCTTGGGTTTCAACAGCACCATTAGTTGCAGCCGTTTCTGAAAGTGGAGGTCTTGGTGTATTAGGAGTGGGCTTTGCTCCTTTAGATTTTATAAGAGACCAGATTATTGCTACAAGAAATATGACGAGTAAACCATTTGCAATTAATGTAATTATGGCTCCTGAATTATTAGATCATGTAACAAAAGTGGCTTCAGAGGAAAAACCACCCGTTATTTATGCTGATACGCTAATAGGGCTTGATTTAGAGCTATCCAAAAAATACTTTTCTATATGGCATGAATTAGGAATAAAAGTCATTGTAAAAGCCAGCACCATTCAAGATGCAATTACTGCGGAGAAAGCTGGTGCAGATGCAGTTATTGTAAAAGGCTGGGAAGGTGGCGGACATACTACTTATGAAGCAACAACGGTTCTTGTTCCGCAAGCAGCGGACTGCTTATCCATACCTCTAGTAGCCTCTGGTGGTATTGCTGATGGCAGAGGAATGGCAGCAGCTATTGCTCTCGGTGCTGACGGTATTGAAATGGGAACCATTTTTATGTGTGCAGAAGAAACGGTAGTACATCCAAATGTAAAAGACATCATGTTAAAAGCTGGTGATATGGAAACTGTGGTAACAGGATATTCTACAGATGAGCCATGTAGACAATTGAAGAACAAGCTTTCAGATGAAATAATTGAAATTGAGAACAATTACAGTAAAAAAGAGGCAGCAGTAAAGCTAAAAGAAGTTGCTGAAAGCTCTTTAAAAAAAGCAATGCTAGAAGGCGACGTTGATGAGTTGGGCGCTGTGATGGTGGGACAAATAGTGCCACTAATAACTGAGATTAAGAGTGTAAAGGATATCATACATGATGTATTAGAAGGGTATCATGAAACCATATCGAAGATCGTTAAGTTTGAAGTTTGATTTAAAAATATAGAAGGAAACGGAAAAGCAGACCTGCTTTTCCGTTTCTTTTTTTCATATATACAGCTTATTCTCCATATAACATTCAATGGCCCAGCAACCGATATGAAAAGAAAGGCTTAATTTGAGATATCTTTGGAGTACACCTGTCGTTTATGTTAGCATGTAAAGATTAGATACTTTATATTCGAGTCGACTTGGAAGCGTTATCAATTATGTGCCTCAAATGATGTGACGTCCGCTTTAATGGAGGTCTTTTTTTGAATAGGTATAATTACGGAGAGTGCTGCCATGAAAGAGCTATGCAATATTTTGATTGTAGATGATGAGATATTGGTACGGCAAGGGATCAAGCATCATTTATCGTGGGAGAAGTATGGATTTCGTATTGTAGGCGAGGCTTCTAATGGAAAAGAAGCGTTAGGGCTGATTGAAACTTTGCGCCCGCATATTGTCATTACGGATATCGTGATGCCTATCATGGATGGCGAGGAGCTGACGCGCATTGTCAGACAGAACTATCCTGATATTGAGGTCATTGTGCTCAGTAGCTACGGTGAGTTTAATTACGTGCGATCCACCTTCCAGCAAGGTGTTGCTGACTATATTTTGAAGCCCAAGCTGGATACGGATGAGCTGCTGCAAGTGCTCCAGAGAACGGCCCGCAAAATACCGTCTTTTCATTATCAAGCAGATGCCGGGGATAATCGAATTACGATGGATCATGTGATAGAAAAGCTCATTTCCGGCTATAGCATTGAATACGATATGGAGCTGCTGAAACAGGAATTTCCGTATGCCCGTTTTGCACTCATAGGCGTGGAACAGGCGGAACCACAGGGGAAAGGCCAGTCCCACCCTGCCTCGGACCTATTTTCCAGGCTCACTGATCGAGTGACATCTGCCTGTGAACAAATCGTGTTGCGGCGACTGCCGTCTGATGCAAATGCGGCTGTTTTTTTAGCCAATCTTGATCCACGTGAATTACACTCCTGGATGGCTGCAGTCAGGGAAGTAGCTCAGGAGACGAAGCAAGTCGAACCACAGACGGGCTGGGCGGTCAGCCGTCTATTTGATGATTTTAATCAGATTAGCGAGGTCTATCAGGATGAACTGCCCAAGCTGCTGAGCTATCGCTTTTACTTCCCGGGAACTGCACTCCTGATGGAAGACGAGCTTCCCAAGCCTGTTCAGGTAAACAGCTCGTTTAACTTAAAGCAGTTCACGGAAGAGATGAAACGCGAGCATTTTGATACGGCCTTTCAGGACTTAAGATCTTATGTAGCTGCCATGTCCCGCAACTATACCTCCACCGCTTTTGAATTCAAATCTCTTCTCGGAAACATCGTGTTTAACATTACGACCTTGCTCGGGAATCAGGGGTATGATATGAAAGAGCTGGATGCGGAAAAATACTCCTATTTCAAAGCCATAAATGATACACCTCATGTACATGAAGCTGTGCGATTGCTGGAGACCTTTTTAGAGGAAGCGAATATGCAGATTTTGGCTAAAACGCAGCAAGGAAGCAGTGCGAGCATGAAGAAGCTGCTGGAATATATTGAGGAGCATCACGCCGAGACGCTCAATTTGACGACACTCGGTCAATATTTTCATTTTAATCCCTCCTATTTGTCGAGCTATTTTACAGCGCATCATACAGAGGGCTTCAGCGAGTATTTAAATAAAATTCGGGTTGAAAAGGCTGCGGAGCTGCTGCGGTCGGGTACGATGTCCATTTCGGATATTAGCAGCACTGTCGGCTATTCGGACCCCAGCTATTTTACCAAGGTGTTCAAAAAGGTGACGGGTTACTCCCCCAGTCAATACCGCCGAGAGCATCTCCATTAGAGAGCAAACGCATATTTGCCAACAGAAAAGAGATTGAATATGAAAAGGTATATGCATAAAATCAAATATCAAGGTCTGTTCTTTAAAATATTTGTCGTTATGGTGGTCAGCATCACTGCGGTGTCCTTGCTGACCTCTTTGGTGACGATTCGAATGTCTGAACGACTCTTTGCCGAGACATTCAGTATTACGAATGCCAAGGTACTCAGCCAGATTCAGTCCAGCTTTGAGTCCTTCAATGACTCGATTGTGAATGCCGTAACCCATGCCTCGGAAAACGGGACGGTCAAAAACTACCTGACAGGCGGTCAATCCGATTCCATTAACTCGGCACGCATCTACTTCGGTATGGCACAGCAGATGAAGCAGATTAAATCAAATGTCGACGCCTATGATGTCAGTGTCGCCATAACGGGCATGAACGGCCGAAGCTTCTATTCCGACTCGTCCTACTGGCCGGTAACTGCGGAGGAGCTCAGGAACAATTTGATTACAGCCCGAAGCTCCGCACAGCCGACACGGCTTATGTATCAGTTGGATACGGATTTACTTCGTCAGCAAATAAATAATACCGGGCAGAAACCGACACCCTATATTATCGCCTCCAAGGCTTTTATGGAGCGAACTAGTGGTACGTTGTATGGCATGATCTACATTGCCATTCGCGAGCCGGAATTCCGCCGCTTCTATAATAACTTCACAAGCAACGGCAATGATGTACTCATTTTGGACAAGTCAGGACTGATTGTATCGAGCAACCGTCAGGATCTGATCGGACAACGTTCCAATGAGCTGCTAGGCTATGCCACAAAAATCAATGAGCAAGGGCTAAATTACATTAATGCGAACGTGATGAACAAGGAAAGTATCCTCCTTTCCAACTATATTCCTTCGTATGATTTTTACCTGGTTAACATGATTGACAGGCAAACCGCAATCGGACAAATTATTGACGTTAAATCGGTTGTATTGATCTGCATTGGCATCGTGCTGATTGCTTTGTTGATCGTTTTTCTGATTTCCCGGCGTTTAATTCGTTCTTTGACTCGGCTGGTCAAGCAAATGTCGACTGTCCGCGAGAAAAATTTTGATAACTATCTCCCGGTAACGGGCAGCTATGAGGTCAGGCAGTTGAGTCATGCCTACAATTACATGCTGGATGAACTGAATGACTATATTCGCAAGCTGCTGGAGACGCAAAAAGGACAACGGAATGCAGAGCTGGCTGCACTGCAACGACAGATCAACCCGCATTTTCTGTACAATACACTGGCTTCGATCAAAATGCTGGTGCTCAAAGGAAACAAGGAAACCGCCGCTGAGACGATCAATGCGCTCATTTCCCTACTACAAAATACAATCAGCAATGTGAGCGAAACGATCACCATCGAGCAGGAAATGGCCAACATGCAAAATTATGTGTTCATTAATCATGTTCGCTACGGACAGCGGGTACAGGTGAATTATTTTGTATCGCCGGATTGTCTGGAGTACCATGTGCCCAAGCTGATTATTCAGCCTTTTATCGAAAACTCGTTTTTCCATGCATTTAATGAGAAAACCGCGGGGCACATCTATATACTGGTGTCCAAAACGGATGATACATTAATCTGCGAGGTGGCTGATGACGGAGACGGTATGGATTTGGACGGGCATACGGCAAAGGACGGATTGCCTAATCCTAAAAGCAAGCGCCAACTGTTCACGGGTATCGGCATCCAGAATGTACACAACCGCATTACCCTTCTTTATGGAGAAGAGTATGGCGTGACCATCTCCAGCAAAAAAGGCGAGGGTACCAAAGTGAAAATGACACTGCCATTGATCGTAAAACCCGCCTCTCCTATCTAATAAAAATATAGGCTGAACTAAAGACAAAGAAGGTGGAACAAGAACGGAGTGGGCGGAATGGTGCTGTACAAGCGTAGCGGTCGCCTAAAAGCTTTCCATAGGAAAGCTCGCATCGGAAGCATAAGCTGTATCCGGATTTCAACCTTATATAATTTGAATAAAGAAATCTGGATACAACAGCGATGGGAAGCACCATCCGACCGCGCAGTGGCGCTTCGTGTACAACTTTAGTTCAATCTAAAAAAAATACCTAAATCTAAAAAAAGAACAAATGTAAGCGGTACCTTTTTTGATAAATCATAATAATAAGACAAATCCGTATAAAGATATTCCTAACTGCCCGCAGAGCAAGGATGATAAACTAGATTCATAAACAAGGTAACCGCTTTCAATAAATTTTAAATGATTATAAAAAAAGAGTAGGGGTTGAACGAAATGAAAAAAATGACTTTCCTTCTGCTGATCGCAAGCTTGATCTTGCTATCTGCATGTTCCAGCAATTCCGAGAAAGCCGCGACCACCACGGATTCCGGTAAGAAAGAAATCACGGTCTGGGCTTGGGACCCGAACTTCAATATCGCGGCCCTAAAGCTGGCGAAAGATCGCTACGTCGCCAAACATCCTGATGTAAACGTAAACATTGTTGAATATGCTCAAAATGATATCGTGCAAAAAATGAATGCCGGTCTTAACTCCGGTTCTACCAAAGGATTGCCTAACGTGGTTCTGATTGAGGATTACCGGGCACAAAACTTCCTGCAAGCCTATCCTGATTCCTTCCATGATATGAGCAACTCGATCAAAGCATCCGACTTCGCCGATTATAAAATTGGACCGACCAGCTACAACGGCAAGCAATACGGTGTTCCATTCGACTCCGGTGTTATGGGTCTGTATGTAAGAACGGATTATTTGGAACAAGCTGGCTACAAAGTAGCTGACCTGACCAACATTGATTGGGACAAATTCATTGAAATCGGTAAAGCCGTAAAACAAAAAACAGGTAAAGATATGCTGACTCAAGATCCAAACGACCTCGGTCTGATCCGTGGTATGATCCAATCCGCAGGTTCATGGTACCTGAAAGAAGACGGTAAAACACCAAACCTGGCAGGTAATACAGCTCTGAAAGAAGCGCTCTTGACGTACAAATCCTTGTTCGATGCGAACATTGTTAAAATGAATGCCGACTGGAGTCAATTCCTGGCAGCCTTTAATAGCGGTGCAGTTGCTTCCGTACCAACAGGTAACTGGATTACACCTTCAATCAAAGCAGAAGCTTCGCAATCGGGTAAATGGGCCGTTGTTCCTTTCCCTAAATTGAAAAATGTACCTGAATCCGTGAATGCTTCCAGCCTCGGCGGCAGCTCCTGGTATGTCCTGAATACAGATGGTCAAGATATTGCTGCTGATTTCCTGAAAGAAACATTCGGTTCAGATCAAGATCTATATCAAGATATGCTGAGCAAAATCGGAATTGTCGGTTCATTAAACGCAGCTTCCAGCGGTAAAGCTTATGACGAGACAGATCCGTACTTCGGTGGCGACAAAGTCTACAAGAAATTCGCAGAATGGACCAAACAAGTTCCAAAAGTCAATTATGGCATGCACACTTATGCCATTGAGGACATCATGACCGTTGAAATTCAAAATTACTTGAACGGCAAAGATGTAGACACCGTTCTGAAAGATGCTCAAGGACAAGCAGAAGCACAGCTTAAATAAGACAGTCCATCTAGCCAAGGCTAAACAATAAAACGATAAGCACTTAAAACCTTGGGCTTGCGAGTTCAAGGTTTTAATGCTGCATAGGGAGTTGATATGGTTATGAAAACAGCCGCACCCAAAATGACGACATCGCGTTTCAAGGCAGGTATGACAGGATGGTTGTTCATATCCATCGCAGTGATCATGATTGCAGCCTTTTATTTCTACCCGATGATCCAGGCGCTTATCTTGTCCTTCAAGACAGGCACGGGGTCTAATCTGACCTTCAACGGCATTGACAACTACAAGCGTCTGTTCACAGATAAAATGTTTATAACCGCCGTGAAGAACACATTTATCTATCTGATTTTCCAGGTGCCATTGATGGTGATTCTGGCTCTGTTCATTTCAGTATTGCTCAATGATAAAAATCTTAAATTCAAGGGCTTTTTCCGCACAGCCATCTTCTTGCCTTGTATTACATCGCTGGTAGCCTATTCCGTTGTGTTCAAGTATTTGTTCTCGGCTGACGGACTGGTAAACTCCTTATTGCTGAATCTGCATGTGATTGGCACGCCGATCCAATGGATTACAGACCCTTTCTGGGCCAAGGTTACGATTATTATTGCGATCACATGGCGCTGGACTGGCTACAATATGATCTTTTACTTGTCTGGTCTCCAGAATATTGACAGCTCCATCTATGAAGCGGCCCGTATTGACGGTGCTTCCCCTATTCGACAGTTTTTCAACATTACGGTTCCACTGCTTAAGCCGATTATCCTGTTCACCTCGATTACATCGACGATTGGTACACTCCAGCTCTTTGATGAAATCATGAATATTACCAAGGGTGGGCCGGGGAACGCTACATCGTCTATTTCGCAATATATCTACAACCTGTCCTTCAAATATTCATCCGACTTTGGTTATGCGGCGACCGTATCCTACTCTATCGTCATTATGATCATTATCTTGTCGATCATCCAGTTCAAAGTGGCAGGTGAGAAAAAATGATGAAAACGAAAAGATTATTTACGTATGCCTTTCTGATCATTATGTCGTTCGTTTCGATCTTCCCGTTCCTGTGGATGCTATCCAGTTCTACCAACCTGTCGGTCGATGTGACTAAAGGTAAGCTTCTGCCCGGCTCCCACCTGATGGATAACATCCATCATCTGATGGATAAGGTGGACATCGTCACTGCGCTGAGCAATTCGGCGAAAATCTCGATTTCCACGACACTGCTGGCGATGCTGATTGCCTCCCTGGCAGGCTATGGCTTTGAAATTTACAGAAGTAAAGCCAAGGATATTGTCTTCAATATCCTGCTGATGTCTATGATGATTCCGTTTGCGGCGATCATGATCCCGCTCTATCGGATGTTCGGCAGTATCTCCAACACACTGCCTTGGATCGGCATTGATACACTTTCGTCTGTCGTCATTCCGACGGTGACTACGGCGTTTCTGATCTTCTTTTTCCGTCAAAGCACCAAGATGTTTCCCAAGGACTTGCTGGAAGCTGGTCGCATGGACGGATTGTCCGAGCTGGGTCTGTTCTTCCGGGTGTATATGCCTACGATGAAAACAACCTATGCCGCTGCCGCTATCATCACGTTCATGTCGAGTTGGAATAACTATCTCTGGCCTCTGATCGTGCTGCAAACGCCGGAAAATCAAACGATTCCGTTGTTGATTTCGAACCTCGGCTCCGGCTATGCACCAGATTATGGTGTGATTATGATTGCTATTGTCCTGTCCACCTTGCCGACTGCACTGGTATTTTTCCTGATGCAGAAGCATTTTGTAGCGGGTATGGTAGGCTCGGTAAAATAACGGGTTCGCTGTTGTGAAATCCCTTCATATTAATTTAAAAATAAGGAGTGTTCGCCTTGACTATTCACACCCCCAGCCTGGATTGGCTAACCGACGTAACCAAGTTTGCAGTACATCGGCTGCCTGCCTATTCCGATCATAAATATTACGCTACACTTCAGGAAGCGGAGCGTCATGCCGATATGGCTTGGCGTCATAGCCTGAACGGTAGCTGGAAATTCAACTATGCTACGAACCCGGTCAGCCGTCCGGTTGAGTTCCATGCCCCTGATTTTGAATACGGTGGCTGGAGCGACATCCAGGTACCGGGTCATATTCAGACGCAAGGCTTCGGCCAAATGCAGTACGTGAATACGATGTATCCGTGGGACGGACAGTCCGACGTTCGCCCACCACATATTCCAGAAGATCACAACCCGGTCGGAAGCTATATCAAAAGCTTTGTTTTGCCGGAGCATATGGCTTCTGACGGTCAGCCTGTGTTCATTTCCTTTCAGGGCGTCGAGTCGGCCTTCTATGTGTGGTTGAATGGGCAATTTGTCGGGTACAGCGAGGACAGCTTTACACCGTCCGATTTTGAACTGACACCGTTCCTGCAAGCTGGCGAAAACAAGCTGGCGGTTGAGGTATATCAGAGAAGTACAGGAGCATGGCTGGAGGATCAGGATTTCTGGCGTTTTTCCGGTATTTTCAGAGAGGTATATCTGTACACCATCCCATCTGTTCACGTACGTGATCTGCATGCCAAGGCCGATCTGGACGCCCCGTATGCGCAGGGCCTTCTGGAGCTGGAGCTGACCTTGGAAAAAGAAGTAGCAGCCTATGCAGCCGTCGATGTCAAAGATGCTACGGGCCAGATTGTAGCTTCTTTGAAGGCGGATTTTACAGATGGCAAGGCTTCGCTGTCAGCGACACTGGATCAAGTCCAGCGCTGGAGCGCCGAAAAGCCTTACCTGTACACCTTGTTCATCCAAATTCACGAGCCGGACGGGACACTGGTGGAGGTCATTCCGCAGAAGATCGGCTTCCGCAAGTTTGAACTGATCAACAAGGTGATGCATCTGAACGGCAAGCGGATCGTCTTCAAGGGCGTAAATCGTCATGAATTCAACGCCCGCACCGGACGTGCGATTTCGCGTGAAGATATGCTATGGGATATTCGTACACTCAAGCAAAACAATATGAACGCGGTTCGCACCTCTCACTATCCGAATCAGACCCTGTGGTATGAGCTGTGTGATGAGTACGGGGTGTATGTGATCGACGAAATGAACCTGGAAACACACGGCTCCTGGCAAAAGCTTGGCGCAGTCGAGCCTTCGTGGAATATTCCCGGCAATCTGCCTGAGTGGCAGGATATCGTTATGGACCGCGCCATTTCCATGCTGGAACGAGACAAAAACCATGCGTCCATCCTGATCTGGTCCTGCGGCAATGAGTCCTATGCGGGTGAAGTGCTGCGGAATGTAGCCAATTATTTCCGAGCCACCGACCCAAGCCGTCTGGTGCACTACGAAGGCGTATTCCACAACCGCACGTACGATGATACCAGCGATATGGAGAGCCGGATGTACGCCAAGCCCGCAGATATCGAGCAGTATTTGAACGACAATCCGCAAAAGCCGTATATTAGCTGTGAGTACATGCATGCGATGGGTAATTCCGTAGGCGGTATGCACAAATATACAGAGCTGGAGAATAAATACGAGCTATATCAGGGCGGTTTTATTTGGGATTATATTGATCAGGCGGTTATGAAAAAAGATCGTTATGGACGCGAGTACCTCGCAATCGGCGGCGACTTTGACGACCGGGCCACAGACTATGGATTCTGTACGGATGGAATCGTCTATGCAGATCGGAAGGTTTCACCGAAGATGCAGGAGGTCAAATTCCTGTACCAAAATCTGAAGCTGACCCCGGATCGCACAGGCGTGACGATTCGCAATGAAAATCTGTTCGAGGGAACGGATGACTACGAGCTGGTATACAGCCTGCTGCATGAGGGCCGGGAAATCGCACGGAACGTGATTCAAGTGGGCGTAGCCGCACAGACAGAAGCTCATATTCCGTTGACGCTGACAGATACGGCTGGAGTAGATGCGCCCGGTGAATATGTTATTCACACGTCTCTGGTCTTGAAAGAAGCTACACTCTGGGCGGAGGCTGGATATGAAGTAGCCTTCGGACAGCATATTTTCATCGTGGAAGATACCCGTCCACAGACTGTTCCTGCCGGCAGCATTCGCATCGTGCATGGTGATGTAAACATTGGCGTTCACGGTGCAGATTTCAGTATCATGTTCTCCAAAGGAGCAGGCAGCCTGACTTCACTGCGCTACGCTGGACGCGAGATGATCGCCATTCCTCCTGCCCCATTGTTCTGGCGTGCAACCACGGACAATGACAGAGGTGTAGCGCTTGGGTTTGAAGCGGGCGGTTGGTTTGCTGCGAGTCTAACACGCAAATGCGTGGGAATTGAAGTCACGGAGGAGCAAACTGATCACGTAACCGTTACGTTCCGCTATACACTAAGCATTCATGCAGACGTACAGGTAACCGTAGCTTATACCGTCTTTGCCGATGGCAGCCTGAAAGTGAAATCCACTTATGAAGGCGTATCCGGGTTGCCTAATCTGCCGATCTTTGCCCTTTCTTTCAAGGTTCCATCAGACTATCGCCATCTGGAATGGTACGCTATGGGACCGGAGGAAAACTATATCGACCGGGCCTTTGGTGCAAGACTCGGCGTATTCCACAACGAGGCAGCGGACAACGTATCCGGTTATGTCGTGCCACAGGAATCCGGTAACCGTACAGGCGTACG
Organism: Paenibacillus sp. NRS-1782; assembly: GCF_050467685.1. NCBI lineage: Bacteria > Bacillati > Bacillota > Bacilli > Caryophanales > Paenibacillaceae > Paenibacillus > Paenibacillus sp. NRS-1782. The sequence continues at coordinate 48,682 of NZ_JBITPH010000003.1, read as the reverse complement.
CCGTGTCGATATGACCGACGATTCTCAGCGAGGTATTCGCATTACTGCACCTGCAACCGCGCCTGTGGAATGCAATATTTCACCATACACAGCATTTGAGCTGGAAAGTGCATACCATCAGTATGAGCTGCCCAACGTCTACTACACCGTTGTTACTGTAGCCGGCAAGCAAATGGGTGTCGGCGGCGACGATAGCTGGGGCGCTCCCGTACACGAGGAATACCAAATGGCAGCCGATCAGAAGCTGGAGTTTGAGTTTACCGTACAACGGGTGTAAATAAGCACGCTCACCGGATAGACAAGTAAATATAACAAAAGCCCTTCCACTGCTTCCTCATGAGAAGCTAAAGCTGGAAGGGCCATTTCTATTTCAAAATAACTTCAATATCACGTCCAGGATCACTGTACTTGTAGATGCCAGGATTTAGTTCCAATTTTCCGTCTAATTCAATATCTTTGTAACGGTCAACATTAACTCCTGTGGATATCATCCCCTTCGCAATGATCTCAGGCACTACTTCTTTACCGTTAATTCGCATCGTTGTTTGGTTGACGCCTTTGAAGCCAGGGGAACCGGATTTCGATTCGACAATCAAATCTTTTCCCTCTGTATAGTATGTGAAATCAATTTGATAACCGTCCGCATTAAGCTCTGCGAACTGTTTTTCTTCTTTAGGTTTATGAAGAGTGATCCAATTCTTGGACGTATCACGTTTCTCAATGACAGCATCTTTCAATATAAGTTTCATTGGAACATCAGACCAGTTCTTATACCACTCTGGAGATTCGAATTGATATAAGTGTTGATAATTTTCAGGACCAGCTCCTTTAATATTCCATCCTCCGCTAATTTTTTTATCCCCTATAACCAGTTGAGCAGTTTTATAATGAACATTTCCTTTTTTAAGTGAATCACGCTCTGTTACTAGAATTTCAATATCCAATGGGGTAACAATCAGTTGGTCTAAGGTAGTGCCTGTATTTTCTTGGAATTCGGCGCTGGTATGCAGCTTCTTGGAATAAATCGCTTCACTTGCTTTTTTTCCATCCGCTTCAAATTCGAACTTCCAAGTACCTTCAATTCGTTTTGCTTCCTCAATGTAACAAAAATGAAGGTTTGCCTTTTTCCAATCCTGTGCAGTCATGTTGAATACCTGCTCAATATGCAAGTCTGAGCTGTCGCTAGGTAGAATGGTTGGGATGGCGTCTGTCTCTTTGTCGCCCACTTTCATTACCAAATGCGGGTTCCCACGTCCTAAATCGGATGGTGCCGCAGCAACTCTAAAACGGACAACAGTCTTGCTGTTGGTTTGTCGAACGGATTCTATATAAATGTTAGGATACTGCTTGCTCCCGGTAACAAGGGTATCCCCAGCCTGATGATCCGTCTTTAAGAGAATATCCTGGTTACGATAAAAAATTAGATTCCGTGCCTCAAAGGTGTAATCTTTTTTACGATCCTTTAAAGTATCAACCGTTTCATAAATGCCGAGGAGCTTCTGGCTTTGAGGATCGTAATTTAAATATCCGTGTGCTCGTTCCTTGGTATCAGAATTGCTAGTTACCATCGTGTTCTCTATAGCAAACCCAATATAACTGGTTGGATCGGTTCCTGGATCCAGAGAGATCAGCATTTTCATTTTTTCGCCATCCGTTACAACACCATTCAAATTCATCGTAATGCCTGCACTGGATGCTTTTAGATCATACCGCTGGCCAATACCATTATTTAGCGCAATGGTTACACTACGTCCGCCTATTCTATCCCAATTGATAGCCACACCAGCGAATACAGGGATGGCAACGAGCAGAAAACATGAGAATACGATACTCGCAGGAACAATTTTTGCTCGATGCATAGGTGCTTCCTGTGACTGTTGCAAAGCTGCTTTTCGTTTGGTTGCTTCCTGTTCTATATTTACCCACATTGCATCATAGTCAGGTTGAGGAATGTGCTGTTCTTTTTCATCATATCGACTCACTGCTACTCATCTCCTTTACTTGGGATACCATCATTTTTTTTAGCAGTTTAAGCCCCCGATTTAATCTGGATTTAGCTGTTCCTTCGGGTATATTTATAACTCTAGAGATCTCCGGCACAGTCAATTCGTTTACATAACGAAGGACTACGACCATTCGAATTTTATCTGGAAGCTTGTTATATAGCTTGTGTAGCTCTGTCTTCGTTTCTCGATGATATAAGCTCTCTTCCACCGGATTAAATGAATGAGGACGTGACAATAAAAAAGTTCGTATTTCCTTCATCAGCCCAATTTTCCGCCTTCTAAGTACATTGTTGCACTCATTGGAAGCAATTCGTAAAATCCACGATTTGAGATCTTGTACCTTGGACCTATCGGCCAAGAGTGCTTTGACAAACACTTCCTGGCAAACATCTTCTGCATCTGCTTGATTTTGCATCAGATAATAACAAAAATAATATATCTGTTCCTTATATAGCTCAAACAGCTCTCGATCAGTCATATACGCGCACCTCCCTTGTTGTGGTCTCATCTATTAAGACTAATAATAGAGTACAACCGTTCATTTATATCGAAAAAAGGCAGCCCTATATATAGGACCACCTGTTATGGATTGTTCGATTCCCGACGTTTGACCAGCCCTCAATGAAAATCATTGCTCTTTACCGCAAGCACCTGACGGGCTATTAGCATAAAGGCATCAAAGGAATGGCAGTGCTTTAATCGTTCCAGCGTTTCTTCCTGACGGATCAGTTCTACAAACAGATCGTAAATCCCCATCGCCTGCTCGTAATCCTCTTTACAGATCGAAAGCAGGAATACAACATGGACCTCATGGTTGGCATCCCATTGAATCGGCTTTTCCAGCAGACACACGCTTACGACCGTCCGGTTAGAGCTAAGCTCCAAGGGATGGGGAATCGCCATACCTCGATCCAGTGCCGTAGATCCCAGCTTCTCCCTCTCCATGACTGCTGGCAGGAACTTGTCAGTCACAACTCCCTTTTGCCTCAAAATACCGCTCATTTCTTCAATCAGAGCATCCTTTTTCGGCCGATCGGATCGGGTCATAAACAAGTCTTGGTCAAAATACCGCAGCAGTGAAATTTCCTGCTCCTCATCGCTCGCACGCACCATCCGTGTGATCGTCTCCATATCCCGTTCCGAAGGAATCGGACTAATCACCGCCGACGGCTTATCCTTACGCTGCTGCAAGTGGATGGTCGATACGATCAAATCCTCGTCGACAGTAAGCATTTCCTCGTATTCCCGAAGTGAAACCACTCGGGATACATCCAGCTCGGCGAACAGCGAACGCAATCTGGATTCCAAAATCCGGGCGGTTCCATAGCCGGAGCCGCACACTAGCAACACGGTTTTACGACGCCGATGCGGAATATTGTATTTGCGTTCCAAGGCGGCTCCGATATGAAGCGCCAAATAACCGATTTCGTTATCGTTGATGTCATACGGAAATGCTTTTTGCAGTTCTTTTACCGTACCGACCGTGATTTCATAAGCAAGCGGGTAATATTTGCGGATATGTCCAAGCAACGGATTACGCATGTTCATGCCATGCTCCAGCCGGGTCAGCATCGGTTTCAGATGCACAAACAAATCCCGGGACAGCCGTTCATCTTCACGCAAATCATAGGTGAAGCGCTCGTAGACAAATGTCAGCATCTCGCGGACAGCCAGGAAGAGACGGTCAGACTGGAGACGCTCCCACTCGGTTTCGGCCATCTTTTTGCTGACGATGTGCAGCAGGACATAATCCAGTTCCCCCAAAGGACAGGTGATGCCAAAAGCCTCTTCCAGCTCACTCAGAATGGTAGTAGCCAGCTCAATATCCCGCTGACCGCCTGCCACCTTTTCAAAGCGCTCCAATCCATGCCCTTCCTTCACTCGCAGTACCATAACCGCCAGATGGGTGATCAGGTCCTTCAGCGCCAAATCCGCCATCTTGATGCCGTTGGGCCGCAGATGCTTCAAAATAATTGCACGGATTCGCGGTAAATCCAGCCCCTGAAACAGCTGTTGCTGTTCCAAAGGCATACCGCTGCGTTGTCCTTCTTCATCGCGTACATCGGCATACTCAGCGAGACAGTAACGGATACTCTTCTCTTCCCCGACCACCTTCACGCCATATCCCGGCTTGGTGCGCAGGGTGAGAGCATAATCATCCAGAATCCGCCGAATAATTTTAAAATCATTATTCATGGTCGCCCGGCTAATATACAGCTCGTCGGCGAGGTCTTCCATCTTCACGTATTCTCCCGTATTCAGCAGCTTGAACAGCTCATACCGTATGCGCTCTTCCGGTGCTCCCGGCAGCCGCCCGCTTACCTCCGTTTCTTGCTGACCTTCCTCAGCGAAAAAACGGTATCTTTCGGGATCAACGACCATGATTGTATAGCCGCTGCCTCTCTTGGATTCCAGCCGTGCTCCATATTCATTCAGAATACCGCCCAGCTTTTTGAGATCGTCGCGGATCGTCCGCTCTGTGACCTCCAGCCGCTCAGACAACGCTTTGGTGGTCCAAGACCAGCCCTGTTCGTTTCCACTGACGAGCTGGTACAGCTTTTTCAAGCGTTTGTAGGGAAAATTCATGTAGCTTCAAGACCTCCTTTCCGATAAAGCATGTTTTGTTTCTGTGTTACTTCGATTCAGGCGTAACCAGTACCGTTAACAGCTTGCAATGCCCCAACTCCGGCAATGGTGCGCCTTCGGCATCCGATGAGGCCAATGCTTCTCCCTTGGAGCGCTCATCCAGTGAAGCCAGCTCGTAGTGAGCCGATACACCGAATGCGATGCGTCCAATTGCATTTTTATCCAAATAAGGATTAAATACACGCACAATATATCCATCATTATGCTCTGCTTTCTTGAAGGCACTCAGGATCACATTCGAATCCTCGCTAAAGGATAGCAGGCTGTAGCTTTGCTCGAATATTCTTTCTTCGTCACGGAAGGCGAAAATTAAACGACCATTCAGGAAGTCAGACAGCTGATAGCTGGTCAAGGGCGTTAAATATTCCTTGGCCGCTTTAGCTATATTGGCTTCATCAAAACCGGACTCATGCACATGCAGGGCAAACGTAAATGAAAGCTCGCCAATGAGCTGTGCATCCGGCGTTTCTACGATCTTTTCTCCCGATGCGCGTCCCGGGCGGTACAACAGATTTTCCTTGCCCATAAACCCGAAAGTACGGAATAACGTCAGCGCTATTGTATCATGTTCTTTGCCAATGACCTCATATTCTCGTACTCCTCCGGTCAGCACCGCTACTCCACGAGAACCATCGTTCAGCGCAGCATAGCTTTGCAGAGCCTCAATCGTGATCGGTTTTTCCGTCCACTGCTCACGTTCCCACACCTCTACTTCTTCCAGCGTTGTCGGACGGGCAATGACTCCGAACGGTTGATCCGCAATAGAAAGCCTGGAGGCAATCCCGGTGTCAAATAGCACCCGCAGACGGTGACTCAGCACCTGATTGTCCACATCCACCGAGAAGCGTATCAGGCGCTCTCCTTTACGCAAGGAGACCGTTGCCTGTAATGGCAGTTCCGCAGAGGTTATGGTAGCGGCGCGTTCGTTTAAGTCATAAGGAACCTTTAGCTTCAATCGAAGGGACAAATCCTCGGCTACCGGACCTTTGGTTGTCACCGTCTCCACATCAGCACCGAGCGAAGAAATGGTAAGGTCACGTTCCGGCGGAGAATAGTTATAGGAATCTCCGTCATCCCCATTTTCCTCAAACACCATCTGATCCGCGTACACACGTCCCGAGATTTTATCCGTAATGCTCAATGCCCCGTTCTCTTGTACAGCTACGCTATAAAATTCGTTTTCAATACGGTTCCCGTTGCTGCGCTCTGCCGTGGCATCCCCGGTCGAACTGAAATCAAATACAATTTGCGTATATCCCATAGCAGGTACTTCCTGAAGCTCTACCAGCAGCTTCGCACGGAATACACGTTCAGGCAGATACACCTTTTTGCTCGGATTCAGGTAAATATGCTGGCCCAGCACATAGTCTGTCTGTTCCACTTTTTCGGTAATTGTATACGGAAGCTGCTGTCCGTTCGTATCCCGAATGACAAAGCTTCCCTCCGGTAAATAAGCATCAATCTCTGTAACGCCCTTACGCGGATAGGGCAATGTGTTAAAGATGGTGAAGGCAAAGGTCTCCTCCTGTTTAATCTTTGAAGCAATCATGCGCTTATGCAGCTCCAACAGATTTTCCGCGATATCGCGCGCCTGCTTGTAACGAAAAGCGACATCCCGGTTCGTCGTGTCACTGTTGCAGCCACCGATGCTGTCGTGAGCCGCATTTTCAAACATCAGCTTCCAAATATCCTTCACGATGTGATGCGGATAATCATGTCCTAGCGCATAACTGATTGACAGGACAGGCTCCAGCGTATTGACGATGAAATTTTCAATATAGTTATTTTGCTGCTTGAGATCGGCCCGCGTAGAAAAGATCGACTTATGGATACGCATATGCTTCGCTTCCATAAGCTCTCCTTCCAGCACAGGAAGATCGCTGCTGTCCTTTTCAATTTCTTCAAGGAAACGCTCCGGCTCATTCATCACATATTCCCGTTCCGGGTCAAGCTCGTTGAACTTGCGGATCAGCTCTGGCAGGTTCAAGCGGACAGGCGCTTGGTCGAAGCCGTTCGGAAAATAAACATGGCGAGTAGACGCCTTTTCCTCCAGCGCACCGATTTGGCTGTCCAGATATGCTTCAAGTTCTCCCGGCTCCTCTGGAATATTGCCGCCATAGTAGTACCCGAACGGTATTTGGACCGCAAACACCTGGCTTCCATCCGAGCCCTTCCACAAAAATTCGGTTTTCGGGTTCGTATTGTCTGCCACCCCGCGCCAGAACAGAAAATGGCGAATGCCAAACTCCTGATAAATCTGCGGCATCTGTGCCGACTGACCGAAAGCATCCGGCACATAGCCGACCTTCATCGCGTGACCATATTTCTGCGCTGTCTCCATGCCATAATACAGATTGCGGACCATGGATTCACCGGAAATGACTAGCTGATCCGTCTGCGTATACCAAGGCCCAGTCATCAGGCGCTTGTCCGTCACAAGACGGCGAATGCGTTCCTCGTCTTCGGGGCACCATTTGATGTAATCATCCAACAGGGACCCTTGGGCATCCAACAGATAATATTTAAAACCATCCCTATTTTCTAACGCATCCAGCACTTCTTTCACATGCTTTACCAAGTAAACTTTGGATCTGGAAGTGGTAAAGTACCACTCCCGATCCCAGTGAGTATGTGGAATGACATGCACTTTCGTACGGTTCATATCTCTATCTCCCTCCGTGTTGTCTATCTTCTATCTAGTGAAGTTCAGGAATAATTTAGTCAAATACCAGTTCGATGTCTTCTCCATTTTTCTTGACGGACGCTTCTTTTGTATCTGCCTGTTGCTTTTCTTCCTCACGGAAGTTGACGAGTAGAGTTCCCGCTACAATGATTAAAGCTCCCGTAATCCCTCCTGCGAGATAAGCAAACGGAGTACCTACAGATATCGCGCCATACAGACCGCCGATTGGAGGCATGATGACATGTGCGCCCAACAAAGCTGTCAATGCCGCACCTGCCGCACAGGCAATCATGTTCAGTGGAATCAGCTTGGCAGGGTTGCGCAACGTAAAGGGAATAGCCCCTTCGGTAATTCCAATAACGCCCATGATGACCGAGCCTTTTCCAGCTTCCCGATACGTTTTGGAAAAACGACGTTTCAGAATCAGAGTCGCAAGTCCATAGCCCAATGGTGGAATACAGATAGCAATGTTTACGAAAATATTAGGCAAATACACACCTGACAGGAATAACGCATTTCCCGCCATCCAGGCTGCTTTATTGACAGGACCGCCAAGGTCGAACCCGATCATGGCTCCCAAAATCAGGGCAAGCACGAGGGTGCTGGTTCCGCTTTCACTCATATGCTTGATCCAGTTAACCAGTCCTTCGTTAATGGCACTGAGCGGTCCACCCAGGATGACGGACATGAGAATCCCCGTTAAGCCCACCGTAATAAGCGGCAGAATAATCAGTGGAACAGAACCCGCGGCCGGGCCTGTGATTTTCACTTTATTTTTCACCCACAGGGTGAGGTATCCGGCAAAGAACCCGGCAACGAGCGCGCCCAGAAAACCAGCGTTCGTTTCCTGTGCCAGTACGCCACCAATCAGCCCCGCAGCAAGCGCAGGCTTATCGGCAATCGAGTAGGCGATATATCCGGCCAGCACCATGTTCAGCAGCCCGATTCCGCGCCAGCCGACATTTTCCATCAAGTATAAAATATGAAGAAATCCGCTTTTATCGGCATAGGGGCCGAAGTCCGTGACCCCCATCGTCAGTCCAATAATCTTACACACCGCAACAATCAGGGAACCTGCAATAATAACCGGCAAGAGGTAGGAAATGCCTGTCATTAGATGCTTTCTAGCTTCACTCAGCCATTTTTTCATCATATTCTCTCCTATCTTGAATACTACTGTTGTCCAAAGGCTAATCGGTTGTTATTGAGCCGAGATGGCTTCCACCGCTTTGGTGAGAACCGCTTCCGCATTGTTGACCGCATGACCGATTTTGACACGAACGATTCGTTTATCCTCAAAACGCTCCGCTTCCTTTACCGTCTGGTCCGAGGCAATCAGTACAAAGTCCGCTGCTGCAATCTCTTCCTCCGTAAGCTTGTTTACCTGGCCTAGCGCACCCTGCTGTTCTACTTTAATGTGGTGACCGAGCTGTGCTGCTGCTTTTTCCAGTGCTTTTGCCGCCATGGGGGTATGAGCCAAACCTGCTATACACGATGTAACGCCTACAATTTTCATTTTATGACACCAACCCTTCTGTATATTGTTCGAGCAAATGATACACATCGTCGCCGCTCTTGGCGCCCGCCACCGCTTCTTTGAAGGAATCCTCCAATAGCAAGGTTGCGAGTGAGGAAATAATTTGCAAATGGGATACATCCACAGAGCCTTTGGGCACCAAAATACTGAAAATATACTGGACAGGCTTACCGTCATGAGATGCCCAATCAATACTATCTTGTAATCGAATGACCAGAACTGCTGGTCTTGTGACTGCTTCGCTCTGCGTATGAGGTATCGCAAACTGATCCTGAAGGCCCGTCGAATATACCTTCTCCCTTTCCCACAAATCCTGCACCAGCTGCTCTCTATGGACGGTGACACCCAGTTTCTCAGCCTCTTGGGCAATAAATTCAAATACAGCCGATTTTGTCTCCAGCTTCTCATCCAGATAAATCTGTTCTCTAGTAATCATGGTGGATGTCTCTCCTCCCTTCTATCTATAAGTGAAACGCTTACAAATTCATTCTAGCCGACTCTCCTCTAATGTTTTACCTATAAAATTTCCCTAACCAAGCGGAAATGGTTTAGAGTTAATTTTTGGGAATGAAAAAAAAAAAAGCGCACCCGGCGCTTTAGCTTCTCATTAGACTTTGTTCATAAATGTTTTATGATAGGCATTCCGGTACTGCGAAGGGGTCATATTTACTATTTTTTTAAACATACGCATAAAATACTTCTCATCCGCATATCCCGCTTCTTCTGCGACCTGCCTAATGCTCATATCGGTACGGGAAATCAGCTCCTTGGCTTTATTGATACGGATGCTATGAATGAACTCCAAGGGCCGCATACCTGTATTTTGCTTGAACAAACGGGATATATAATCCTTGTTGTAATTGAATTTTCGGGCTAAATCCGTCACGGTTATCGGTTCTTCGGCGTGAATACGGGTCCACTCGATAATCTTGTTGAAGCCCACATTCCCCTGCGGGCTGGCGGGGCTGGAGATCAAGAGACTGAGAGCCAGCTCGGATATCTCAATCAGCAGCGAGGTGAATAGATAATTTACACTGTGATGCGTAAGATAATGCGCATTGGCTACGTGCAAAATCTGATTAACGATAATATGAATGCGGTCTCCGTTGCCCGCACGCACGCATTGCGGTAGATAGATATCCCGTACAAAGCCATGGCGCTGCAAATGAGCATCCATAACACGGGTCTCCTGCTTCATTTCTTCATTAGATAATACATTGGGGGGCGTGGAAACATCGAAGTGAAACCAGTAAAATGTAACTCCCGGCAACGATTCCTCATACCCTCCATGTGTACGACCGGGATAAAGCAACACCATATCTCCCTCCCCGATCTCAAAATGCTCCTGTTCCTCCCGTATATATACCGTCTCCCGCACACCAAGGATCAGCTCGAAGTTCTCTATAGAACGACTCATATGCTTCCAGGGCACCTCGGAAATAAACTCACCTGCCGAGATAAGCTGAACGGGTGCATCCACGTTTACTTTCAGATAGGTCATGTTATCGCCTCTTTAGGGTCATGTTCGGATTTGTCCACCTATTGTATGGTTAAGCTACTGACATACCGCGATGTCAATGCTAATCTAGTGGAGAAATATACACTTTCATCTTAGCTAAGGAGCGATAATTTTGAAAGCAAAAGCTTTTGACTTGCATAACGTAAGCATTGATTCTGGCCCGCTTTACCATGCTATGGAGCTGAATGCGGCCTATCTGCTGAGTTTGGAACCCGACCGTCTATTATCACGCTTTCGTGCATATGCAGGACTGGAGCCCAAAGCGGCTCACTATGAGGGCTGGGAATCCCGTGGCATCAGCGGGCATACCCTCGGTCACTATCTGTCCGGCTGCTCGCTGATGTTTGCCTCAACGGGAGACGAAAAGCTGCTTGAACGAGCACACTATGTCATCAACGAGCTGGAAATATGCCAAAATAGTCATGGAAACGGATACATTTCCGGTATTCCGCGTGGGAAAGAGCTTTTCGAGGAAGTGAGGGCTGGCGATATACGCTCGCAGGGCTTTGATCTGAACGGAGGCTGGGTGCCGCTATACACCATACATAAGCTCTTCGCAGGCTTGCGGGATGCCTATCTGCTCGCGCATCATCCCAAGGCTCTGGCGATGGAAATCCAACTCGGCGAATGGCTGGAGGATGTATTTCAAGGGCTGAACGATGATCAGGTACAGCAGGTGCTGCATTGCGAATTTGGCGGCATGAACGAGGTACTGACGGATCTGGCGGAGCATTCCGGGGAAGAGCGCTTCTTGAAGCTGGCGGAACGCTTTTATCATGGGGAAGTGCTGAACGATCTTGCAGTAAACCACGATACGCTGGCAGGACGACATGCCAATACGCAAATCCCCAAAATCATTGGCGCTGCACGGCAATATGAAATGACCGGAAAACCGCAATATGCGGATCTCTCCCGCTTTTTCTGGGATCGGGTTGTTCACAAGCATTCCTATGTCATTGGCGGCAATAGCTATAATGAGCATTTTGGTGAACCGGGAAAGCTGAATGACCGTCTGGGCGAAGGTACCTGCGAAACCTGCAACACCTACAACATGCTGAAATTAACGAGGCATATGTTCGAATGGGACACATATGCAGCGTATGCGGACTACTATGAACGGGCAATGTTCAATCATATTCTGGCTTCACAGATGCCTGTCGATGGGCGTGTATGCTATTTTGTATCGCTGGAAATGGGAGGACACAAATCCTTCAATTCTCAATATGAGGATTTTACATGCTGTGTCGGGTCCGGGATGGAAAGCCACTCCATGTACGGCACTGCGATTTATTTTCACACGCCAAAAACGATCTATGTTAATCAATATGTCCCTTCTACTGTGACGTGGGATGAGATGGACGTACAGTTAAAACAAGAGACTCTCTTTCCGCAAAATGGTCGGGGAACGCTGCGCGTCATCAGCAAGGAGCCCAAATGGTTCACGATCAAGCTAAGATACCCGCATTGGGCGGAACAAGGTATGATCATCAAAATCAACGGGGAAGCGTTGGCTGCGGAGGCTTGCCCTACCAGCTATGTTGTAATTGAACGGGAATGGAACGATGGAGATACGGTCGAGTATGACCTTCCCATGACGGTGAGAGTCGAGGAAATGCCGGATAATCCGCGCCGGATTGCTTTTATGTATGGGCCGCTTGTGCTGGCTGGGGACCTTGGGCCTGTAGGACAGGAGCCCAACGAGGAACGTCTGCTGGCGTCTGTTCTAGTCGGGGAGACCGATTCGCTGACCTCGAAGCTGGTCCCTGACGGGAACAAGCCTAATGTATTCCATATGAACGATGTAGGCTATGTCAGAGATTTGGAGCTTCGGCCGTTTTATCAGATGTATGATCGTTCCTATACCGTTTATTGGGACCTCTTTTCCAAGGGAGAATGGGCCTCAACAGAGGCGGAATACCGCACCGCGTTAGCGTACCAGTTGGAGTTGGAACGACGTACGGTGGATGCTGTGCAGCCTGCCGAAATGCAGCCAGAACGGGATCATGCCTTTACGGGCGAACATGTGAGTTTAGGGTCCATCTATAACCGTAAATATCGCGATACATGGCCTGGGGGCTGGTTCTCTTTTGTCATGAAGGTGCTTCCGGATGAGCCTGTCCAATTAGCAGTGACTTATCTGAAAGATTCGGATCGCTCTCATCGTGACTTTTATATCACCGTAGATGGTCAGATTTTAGGAGAAGGCAAGCTGGAATCCGAGGAAATGAATAAATTTGAAACGTTCGCCTATGAGCTTCCACTGTCTGTGACGGCTCAAAAGGATGAAGTTACGATCCAGTTCACAGCCCATCCACAAGGCAAGGTGGCGAAGGTCGCAGGATTGCGAGTGATCAGACATTCAGGCTTGTAGTCCAATAAATATTCTTCAAAATATTTTCCACAAAATAGGAACCTAAGATTATAGCCCCAGGTTCCTTTCAGGCGGTGAACAAGGTGACAGCATCAAGGGCTGTTAGCTGCGCCTCTTTTAAAAAAAGAATAAAAGTGTGGCCTGCTGCCTTGGTAATCGATACACCAAAGCCATCAGTCGTAATCGGTTTTATATTCTTAGCTGTCCGCTCCTCCACTTATGAAAGTTGAATTCGTTATCCTCGTCTATAGCTTCAAGATATATTGAACAGATGCTGCACTCTTAAAATGTTGAATATTTCCGTCAGGTAAAATGAGCGTCAATGGCGTTTGTTCCGGTCCATCCACCCAGATTATAAACTCCCCTTCACTTCGGTGCCACTCTACTTTTACCAGTCCTTTCGGAGTAGCAACCTGTCCTTTTGCCCATGTCAGATGATCTACTCTTGGGCGAACCCGAATGCTACCATATCCGGGTGTCTCGGGCTGCACGCCTAGAATTTCCGAGGTGAACTCATAAAGAGGTACAGCTCCCCACCCATGGCAGTCGCTTCGTTGACTCACGGTGTCTTCCATCCATGTAGTCAGGTTTTGATCAACCATCTTTCTCCACGGCTCCCATAGTGAGTGTACACGATCATACAGATTAGTCGCTGCCAATGCGCGGAATAAGTAAAATGACATGGCAAAGGAGCTTTTAGGAATGGAATCGTTTGCTAGCGTGATTTCCATAAGCTGCTTCGCTTCTTCCCCTTTTACCGTTTCAGACAAGACAGCCCATATTTGTGTTTGCTGACTAAATAGTTCTACACCGGGCCCATCGGTAAACATACCTGAATTACCTATGGAACGACAATTTGCAACTACAGCTGTACAGATACGTTCTGCTCTTTCTCTATATTCGGAAGCAACTCCCTCCCTGCCTACAAAGGCTGCCATCTCCGCAGCTTTCCGAAGGGCCGCCGCGTACATAAGACTATGAATGGTAAGTAGTCCATGATGAGAGGCGGTAGGAACACCAAATGATTCTTTCCACTCATCTGTCCAATCAATGAACGACCAATATTGGCTTGGCATTACGCCAACTAGTCCACGCTCGTCAAGCATTCGGTCATAGTAATCTAATACGGCATCCACCGAAGACCCGTATCTCTTCATTAATTGAACATCTCCGTAGTACATCATATGGTCGTGAAGCATATGAATCCAGTATAACGAAAAGCCGGGGATAACCTGTGGTGCATGAGATGGATAGCGAGATTGTGTTAACCCTTGAGGAAGCAATGAGCTATGGAAATCATAAAATGTCTTCCGTGCCAGACGGTCATCTCCCGATACATTGAACGTGAATAAAATCTGGGAGCGCGTATCCATAGCATATTGTAACTGTTCGTAATAAGGGCAATCTTCATAGCTCTCATGCATACACAGCTGAAGCGTCCGTAAACTAATATCCCATAGCTTCGAGTATGAGCCATCTGAGCTATTAAAATGACCCATGACTTCAAGGGGATAACCCGTTTCACGATAATCTAGCTGATGCAGCGTGAGCGGTTGTCCCTTGGTTTCAATTTCAATACGTACATAACGAAATGTCCGAAACCAAAACGGTTCATAGGTTTCAAATTTATCTCTCATTCCCGCTACACAATATATGTCGTAATCTCCGCATAAGGAGCCCGTTTCGCTATCTGTCCGGTCTCCCTTATCGCGCATCCAAGGTACCAGTTTAGGCTCTTGTTCATAGCATTCAGCACACAACAAAGAGATTTTTGTCTCTGCCCCCTGACTCATGGCAAGCTGCAAAAATCCGGTTGTCAGTTCCCCGGCATCCAACTCAGCAATGACCTTACTGTGAGCAGGAATCGTCAATGGAACATCACGATACAACAGATCGAGCCACGCCTCACTTGAAACCTCCGAATCCATGACTCTCTGAACGTTTGAAAATCGCCGGTTTTCCTCCTTCATCAAAGGAATTGCCCTTTCTGTTAACACCCAAGGCTTCAGAACACCATGTAACGTATCAAACTGGTAAGCGGAGGCAGAAAGCCAATCACCATCATCGTATCCGCTTACATTCCATTCAAAGGGAAGATTTAATCCATCTACTTCCTCCGTAATACCCAAAAAAACGGTATATATACCCTGAGAAAGGGAAATAGCTGTATCCTTCATGCAGCGCCAAGACTCATCCGTATGGAGTTGATTGACCATATGACCAGCAGAGTCTCTGATGATGCCATGTACATATAACCCAGCCAAACGTGTTCTCCACACGGACTCGTTACCATCCTGCACAGGCGAATAACGTAAGACTTGAGCCGCTATTACATTTTCTCCTGCCCTCAAAAATGAGCTAATATCAACTGTTTCATAATACCAGGTGAAACGATCTCCTTTACATGGACCGAAGCTAACAGAGACTCCGTTAACAAAGAGGCGATATCGACTATCCGCTGACACCTTGATTTTGGCTTGATGGGGTCCGTTTTCCAAATTAAACGTCTTACGAAAATAAACGAAGCTTCCTACCTCGTTTTCATCATCTATTGTCCAATCAGGAGTCCAAATCCATTTAGCTTCTTCTTCCCAGTTTACTAGCATCTCTTTAACCGCTCCTTCTACATAAAATCCTTAGATGGTTATTCCTTTACACCGCCAGTAGCTACACCTTCAATAATTCGATCCGACAAAAAGAAAAACGCAATTAAGATAGGGATCGTGGCAAGAACAGAAGAGGCTAAAGCGCTGTCCATATTCATCATAAGATTACTTGTATACTTCATGATAGCAAGAGGGATTGTTTTTACATTGTCATTTTGCAACAGGACGAGCGGAACAAAGAAGTTATTCCAAATACCTACGGAAATGATAATACACAAACTTACAATAATTGGGGATGCTAACGGGAACATAATTCTCCAAAAAATTTTCCATTCTCCAGCTCCGTCTATCTTTGCCGATTCATACAAGGCACGGGGCGATTTTGCAAAAAAATGAGTCAGCATAAGAACAGGCGTAGAAATTCCCGCTGCCATAACCAACATAACTCCCCACACACTATTCATCAGTCCCATGTTTTTAATAATCAAAAAAATAGGTACAATGCCCAACTGCATCGGAAACATTAATCCAAGTAGAAAATAAAGCATGATTCCTTGTCTAAAACGAAACTTGTATATCCCTAGTCCATATGCCACCATGGAAGAAAGCAGAATGATAAGCACAATGGCACCGACCAAAATGATAACGCTACTAAAGATGTTGTATTGAAAATGGTCCTCTTTGAAAATATCAATATAAGCTTGAAGGCTCCATTCCTTAGGCCATCCTATGGTATTCGTTAAAACATCTTTCTTTGTCCGAAACGAGTTCCACACTAAATACCCTAGAACAAATACAGTAAATGAACAGTACAAAAACAGGATCACTTGGCTTACATATTGCCGTTCGCTTCGGAACATATTAGTTCTCCTCCTTACCAGACAAAAGTTTAAGTTGAACCAGAGCCACAATAAGGATTACTACAAACATTACACAGGCAATTGTAGTTCCCATTCCTATGGAGTTGGCACTGACGGTTCCTCCCATAGCTCCGTTAGAACCAAAAGCAACTCTATAGAAGAAGAGAGTCATAACGTCCATTGAGTGGTCAGTACCTCCAGATACGCCACCTAGCATATAGTTATAATCAAACACTGTCATTGAAAAGATGTAGCTAATAATCACCACATTAATGATGCTCGTTCGAAGCAACGGGATTACAATGTGGAAAAATCTTCCCCAATACCCGGCTCCATCTAAAAATGCAGCTTCAAAAATTTCTTCAGGCAGCATTTTCATGGCTCCGATAAAATAAATCATGCTAAAACCAATACCACTCCAGGTACTAATCAAAAATATGACATACATCTCTTTCCCTGGAATACCCAACCAATTTTGTACCCAACCCTCTAGTCCCACCAATGTTAATATATGGTTAAATATTCCGATATTTTGATCAAAAATTAATGTCCCCATAAAAATAACAACCGTCGAGGTAATAAATTGTGGCGCAAATATCATTGTTTGAAAAAAACGATACCCACGTATCTTTGTATGAATCAAATAGGCCAGATACAGCTGTGCAGGTAAAACAAGAACCGTATTTAATACAAACAAGAACACATTATTCTTAAAGGCATTTAAAAATTGACTATATAGCTCTTTAGTAGTAAATAATTCAATGTAATTTTGAAAGCCAACAAATTTGGAATCTCCAAATCCGTTTGAATAGTACAGACTCATGATGGCTGCTGAAACAATGGGATAAATGACAAACATGGAATACAGGATGAAGCCCGGTGCGATAAACCACATGTATGGATGTCTCTTAAGCCATTCAATGATGGATGATACTTTTCCAGTTTGAACACCAAATTGTGAATCGGGTGCATTCTTTATGGATTGCATATGCTTCGTCACTCCCTAAGATAGAAGGACTCGGCCTGAACCGAGCCCCTCTACATAAAGTTTATTTCGTTTTTGCTAATGCAGCATTCAATATTTCTACTGCTTCCTGCCCTGTAATTTTGCTTGTCAGCAGCTTAGGCATTACTTCTTCCAAAAAGATATCAGTGAGCTTGACTTCGTCAGTCGAAACATTTGTCAAAACCGTATAAATATTATCTCCAAGGCCATCATAGGCAGCCATTTCCTTTACACCTTCATCTTTTGGCTTGATATCATCAATAATAGGTACTGCGCCCGTTTCCGTTGCAAAAATTTGCTGCGCTTCCTGGCTTGCCAGATATTTGATATACTCCGCAGCTTCTTTCGGATGCTTTGTATTTGCCGAAGCTGCGTAGGTCATTAAATTACTCAAGCTTTGAGGTGCCGTTTTCTTACCATCCGTCCCTGGAATATAAAAACGTCCAAGATTGCTCATCGAACTTTCGTAAGTTGAATTATTCCATGTTCCATCTGCAATCATAGCTGCTTTTCCGTTCGTAAAAGCCAGCTGAGCTCCAGCAGCATCTACGGAACCCAGGTTGTTTGAAAAATAACCTCGATCGGCAAAATCACGAATCGTTTGGAACGCTTTAATAATGCCAGGATCGGAGAAATCTCCTTTTCCATGATTAACAGCTTGAAGCGCATCATTACCTAACGCAGGAAGTAGACTAAATGCGATCCACAACCTGGACCAAGCATCTTTGCCTGGCATAGCAACAGGGGTAATTCCTTTCGATTTTAACGTTTCGGCAACTTTCACAAATTCATCAAAAGTCTTAGGAGCCTCCAGGTTATATTTGCTAAAAATATCTTTGTTGTAATACATTAATTGCGAATCCATAAAGGAAGGAGGCGAAGTATAAAGTTTTCCGTCCACTGTTCCATATTCAACAGCTTCTTTTGGATAACGGCTTGTATCCAACTTATAATCGTTCAAGGGAAGAAGAGCACCGCTTTTTACATACAAATCCATTTTGGGCGTTTTGTTTCCCTGTACATAGAAGACATCTGGCAAAGAGTTAGCTTTTACAGCAGTATCTATAGTCTCTAACGTGCCTGTATATTGGAAATCTATCTGAATACCCGGGTTATTCTTCATAAAAATTTCATTGATTTTTTTGAATCCCTGTTCAGTTACGGGTTGGTTGACTTGATCGCCCCATACTTGTAAAGTCACTGCATTGGATTCATTGGCTCCCTCACTTTTTGAGCTTGTGTCTGAACATCCGGCGAGCCCCACAGCTGAAGCAATAACTAAACTTAAGAATGCGCTTCCAATTTTTCTTTTCATAATAAATCCCCTTTTGGATTATTGACATGTTGTTCTTGTTATTATGTTAGTCTTTATGAGTTCTAAATCACATGGTCAAAATTTTGATTGCGCTTCCATTTCTCCAGCACTTTTTTTATTTGTTAAACAAAAATCCAGCCTTTCCATGGGAGAAAGGCTGGATTGATTCCAATTCTTCAGTTTAAAATGCCAATTCTTCAGTTTTTTTGAAAAGTCCGATATTCTGATATGGTAGTCCCCGTGATTTTCTTAAATACTTTGACAAAATAGTTCGCATTAGGATACCCGATTCGGGACGCTATTTCCTCTGTTGAAAGATTCGGATTCTCCAGCAACTCCATTGCCTTCTCAATACGAACCTTAGTAACATATTCCAGGAAAGTAAAGCCCGTCTCATTACGAAACAACTGGCCAAAGTAATTGGCATTGAAATTGGTAATCTGCGCTGCATCTTCCAATCGAATCGATTCAGCATATTGCTCGTTAATAAAGGTTATCACTGCTTCTAGCCAGGGACTTCTCTTTTTGATAAGAAGAAAAACGCGATCCCGCTCTTCCATCATAGTGCGTGTAATCCGAAACAACTCAGACCAGGAAGAAACAGATTCGGATATTTCAAAAGTAAGTACAAGAGGATTCATTTCCTGATTTAAAGTATCCTGATCTACTAAAAATGTTTCCGTTCTAATTTTAATAAACTGTCTATACACCATCTGAAGAAATCTGACTGCCTCCTCTGGTGTATACCTCTCTGCAAACAGCTTTCCCACTTCACTCATCCACGTATAAATGCTATCCCGTTGTTTATCCTTCAAGAGTTCCAAAGCCCTCTTTTTCAAATCCACCCATTCTGAAGCCACTATATTCATCATCGGACGTGTAGAATCGTATTGATATATTCCCGCACCCCAATAAAAGGACTTACACACAGCGTCTTCAGCCTGCTTGCGCATCTTTATCATTTCTGTTAAAAATGCTCCTCTTTCACTCATACCTATTACAATAGGGATATTTAAGTTTTGTTGAACCGTATCTGAAACTTCTGAAAAAATTTTATCGTCCAAAATATCAGCTTCTGATTCAAGGAAACATTGGACATGGAACAGATCTTGATCCATTCCGATGTAAACGTTCTTACAAAACCGTTCAATCAATTCCTGCAATAAATAACCCAGGGCTTTACATTCTGAATCTAAATAACCGTTTGGACTAGGCAGTGTTCTAATAGCAACCCAACACCCGTGAATCCCGTTACTATTCCATTTTTTCAGCAAATTCGGATAACGAGCAACTTCTATACCCGTTCCCTTCATTGTAATTCCCGATAAAGTTCTCGTTTCGCGCAGCAGCAATTGTCTTTCTAAATCCAAATCAGCAACAACGATTTGTTCTTCTATAGATGCTTCTGTCACATTGGAATAATTCAACTGGTCGAGGGTCTGAATTAACTCATCAGGATCAAACAAATGCTTCAGGATATAATCTTGGACTCCTAGTTGTATAGAGGTTCTTAAGTATTGGAATTCCTCATGACTACTAAGGATTAAAATGTTCATAACAATGTTGTTCTCTCGAATTCGACGTATAAGTTCCAGTCCGTCCATTTCAGGCATCCGAATATCTGTCAACAATACATCAGGCGGACCTTCTCGCTCTATCGCCTCCCAAGCCTCCAGACCATTTCGGTAAACACCGGATACATGGTAGCCGTGATTCTCCCAGTCGATGACGGTTTGAAATCCTATACGAACAAGTGATTCATCATCAACAATCATCACTTTCCTCATGAGTCTACCCCCACATCTGTTATTAACGGCATAGTTATTTCCATGGTAGTTCCGCTGCCTTCCATACTCAATATCTGCAAACCGTATTGAGAACCATAATACATCTGAATACGCTCTTGCACGCTTCTTAATCCGATGTGATTATTCTCGTTCTTTCCGGCCAATATTTCATGAATAGATGATAAACGTTCATTCGATATACCCGTTCCATTATCAATGACCTGCATGATGAGTTGATTATTATTCTCCTTGATGGACAATTTAATTTCACCAGGTCTGTCAATACTAGATAAACCATGAATCAAGGCATTCTCAATTAACGGCTGTAATAAAAACTTTAGAATTTTTACATTTTCCAGCTTGGCTTCTATATGAGTTATAAATTGAAAATTTTGATAACGGACCTTTTGAATTTTCACATAGTCTTGCATAACAGACAATTCATCCTTTAGCAATACCAGTTCTTCAGCATTATGCAGTGAATAGGTCAATAAATGAGTTAAAGCATCAACCATTTCACGGATATGATCCTGTTTCCGAATAAGGGCCATCCATCGTATGGAGTTCAATGTGTTATAGAGGAAATGTGGAGAGAGCTGATTCTGGAGCAGCTTTAGCTCTGCTTTTCGTTTTTTCTCCTCATTTTTTTTCACATCATCAACCAAATTATAAATTTCGTATAAGAATGAGATAAACAAATCGTTCAACTCGCAAATTTCCCTTGCGCCCTTGAATTTTATCATCAATTGAGGTCGGACTCCCTTTATGCCTTGGTACATATTTCCTCTAAGTCGTTTTATAGGTATAACTAAATCAGTTACAACAATATAGGTTGCTACTAACCCTATCACAGTACAGAGCGCAATAAGCCCTACCGCAAAACCGCTCACACGGTGTACAGTTCCATAAAGCTCAGCCAACGAGAATGAAGCAAAAACACTCCAGTCGTTCTGCTTTATTTGAGCTACGATATCGAGAGTATTATCTGATGTTTTGGCCAGCTGCATCTCTTTTTTAATGATTACTTGATCCCTCGAATCTCTCACAGCTAATTCTACCCCTGAACCAACTTGGGATGACGTTAAAGTATTCTGAAGCCAACGTGAATTTATAACCAAATAAGCAATCCCAATCGGCTGAAAGTTATCATCTTTTATGACCCGGCCTAAGCGAAAAGCTTGCACCTCTCGATTCCCAATATGAAATTCACGAGGGTTGGACCATACTGGCGCACCATTACTTTTTTCAACATTATCAATAAATGTCTGTTCGTTATCATTGTAATAATCAGTACTATCATTACCTACCACAAAACGTCCGGATTTCGTTACAAAAACGCATGATATAATATTATTTATATCAATCTCCCCAATCGCAGGACGAATATCCCCTTCCAATTTCCTTTGAATTCCCAGCATTTCAAATTGATTTTCGGGTATAACTTTAAATAATCTAATAATTTCATATTTTGTAAACAGTTTTAAACTTATGTCATTATAATCGGTTATTTGTGTATCAATTTTATCTCTGGTTAAACTGATTATTGTTTTAGAATAATGACTAATCACTTCTTGTGAAGTTTGATTATAACTGTTTGTTAAAATGGTAAGACCTACCACAGAGGGCAAGATAATAAGAGGTATATAGATGATCATTAACTTATACTGTAGTTTCCAATTTCTCCATTTATACCACTCATAAATCGACATACAGTCCTCCTTTTTAAAATGTAATCTCTCACTTGATATCAATAAAACCTCGGATACTTCATTCTTTGGTTCTAACAACATTATATCTTACAGATTCTAATATGACGTGCGATAACTACTGGAAAACATTAAAAAAAGACACAACTCACTATATAAAAAAATCCACTACTATAAAATGCCTTCATCCAGAAGTCAATTTTATGGTAGTGGACCTATTCAGTCGATCAAACGATGCTGGACCCATTTGTTACCGCGGAAGCGCCAAAGGAAAACAATCCCCCGCACGCCCCATTCAATATCCATAGCCAGCCAGACCCCAACAATCCCCAGATTGAAGACGATGCCCAAAATATACCCGAGCACCACCCGGCACAACCACATGGACAGCATCGAGGTGAGGGACGTAAATTTCGAATCACCTGCTGCTCTAAGCGCAGAGGGTACGATAAAGGCGATGGACCAGAGCGGGATCTGGGCCAACGTATTAATCAGTATCACAATGAAAATGTCATCTACGATTTCAGCAGGTGGATGAAACAGACCCACCATCGGCTTGAACAAGGGCATAAGAATGAGACCCATAACAATAAAAGAAAAAGACGACAGCCAGATAAAGGATTTGGTAAACTTTCTGGCATCCTCGACATTTCGACGACCGATACATTGACCGACTACAGTCACAATCGTCAGAGCCAGGGCATTCGCAGGAATTTGGAACACGTTAGCCAGGGATGAGCAAATGGCATTCGTCGCCAACGCATTGGTTCCCAGGCTCACAATGAAGATTTGGGTTAAAATTTTACCCCCATTAAAAAACATCTGCTCTGCTGCAAATGGAAGCCCGATGAACAGAATCTTTTTAAGCATAGCTAGATTAAAATAAAGCATATCTCTAAGCTGAACACGCAAGTCGTCATCTACCCTGACCAAATAGATCAACGCGCAGACTGCCCCTGCGTATCTGGACACGTTTACGGCAATCGTCATGCCCAGCACACCCATATCCAATACATTAATGAATACTACATTTAAAAGCACGTACGAGAGGTGCATGATGAGAGAAAGAGCCAGCGATGCCCTTGTCTTCCCGATCCCCCTCAGTGCTCCACACACCGCCTCAACTACTGCAATCCCAACGAAGGACATACAGCTTCCCAGCAGATACACCTTGCCGTTAGCTAATACATCCGGCGAGGCGGAGCCAAACAGAATACTTAAAATCGGATTGTACAACACGATCATAAACAAACTGATAGCCAGCGCCAGCAAGGAAACGGAGGAAATAGTGCCGGATGCAGCCTTAGAGACCATGAGGTCGTTACCGCTCCCCTTATACTGCGCAACCACAACCGTACCCCCGGTGGACACAGCAACAAACACATTTATCAGAAAAATATTCAGCGAATCAATCATATTC
Source organism: Paenibacillus sp. NRS-1782 (assembly GCF_050467685.1). Lineage (NCBI taxonomy): Bacteria > Bacillati > Bacillota > Bacilli > Caryophanales > Paenibacillaceae > Paenibacillus > Paenibacillus sp. NRS-1782. Next base: position 25,220 of record NZ_JBITPH010000003.1, on the reverse strand, counting down.
ACCGCGCTGACCGCCGCCATACCCGATGAGCTGATCATTGCCGTATTTACCAAATTAAGACCAACAATAAAGGCCTGATCAATCAGAAGCGGAATAAAGAGAGCAATAATCTGTCGATAATCAATAGACGCTCCCGAAAAATGCCGATTCAGAAAGCCATGGGTTCTCATTCTTACACTCAGTTGACTCATATCATCACATTCTTTTTATCAAATTAAAAAAAACCCTTCAACAGAAGAGCTTTCATAGAAGTATCACTCCAAAAGAAAATCCTGTCAATAGTTTTACTCACATTTAAAATAGAAAAAACACAAAAACCTGCTCAGCTCAGTGAACAGGTTTTGAAGTGAAATTAAATCCCTTTTATAAGGTTATTAAAACCTTGTTACATGCATTTATATTATCTTCTCGCAATTAAATCCTGTTGAATGGAAGCTTCGTTCTTTTCGAATTTTTTATACAAGAACATAGGAATGATGCCGATCAGGAAGACGATAAACGGTAGCCAGATAAAGCTGAACTGAATTCCAGACAACGCAGTAGGCGTTTGGACCTTCCCGGCGATGTAACCGGTGCTGCCCATGATCCATGCCGGCAATAATCCGCCGATTCCGCTACCCGCTTTAATACAGAATGCGCTTCCAATGGAGGTCAGGAATCCACTTGCCCGAATACCATTTTTCCATTCCCCGTAATCGACTGTATCTGATAACATCGCAAACGGCATAGAACATGCAAAGCCTGATCCTAACGCACCAATAATCCAACCGATAATAATGAGGGTTAAGTCCGTACTTCCCATTAAAATTACAACCTGACCCAATGCAGCCAAAATCAATCCAATAATCATGATGCTGTTTTTACTTAATTTTCTGGCGAACAACGGAATCAGAACCATCGAGATCAATTGTAAAGAGGTCAGTCCGTTGATTAAAGGTACCAAGTCCTTGCTATCCAGATTGTATTGCAGATAAAAGATAAGCGTCGCTGAACGGATATTCAAGCCAATCCAGTAGCACAAATTAGCAGCTACGACGAGCATCCAGGGCCAATTTCGTTTGATGGCTGTAAAACTTTTAGCAATCGGAACGGATTTCGTTTTAACCGCTGCATTTTCACGCAAATCGGCAAACGCTATCAAAAACATGATAATGGCCATGATTCCAAATAAAACGAGCGTTAACGAAAAACCTTTTTGATCATTCCCCTGTCCAAAGAAGGCCACCAGAGGCAATGTAAACGTCGTAGCTATGAAGAAGCCCACATTCCCCCCGACCATACGGAAGGAGTTCAGCACGACGCGCTCGTTAGAGTTCGTACTCAGGTTAGGCAGAATGGACGTAATGGGCGTACTGATTCCTGTATACAGGATACCGGCTATGATATAAGTGACCGCCGCGTATGCAATTTTTCCAGACTCACTCCAGTTGGGTGTTGTGAACGTAAGAACCATGAACACCGCAAACGGGATACATAACCATAGAAAATAAGGTCTACTCTGCCCGTATTTTGACTTGGTCCGGTCAATCAGGATGCCCCAGATCGGGGCATCAATGGCATCAATAAAGCGGGTGATAAAAAGCAGCGTCCCGGCAATTCCAATAGAAAGACCAAATACATCCGTATAAAAATACAATAAATAGCTGGAAATGACACAGTATAAAAGATTGCCCGCTGTATCCGTTAATGAATAGCTGATTTTACGATGAAAAGGAACGGTCTCGGGTGGTTCTGTACTCACAATTCTCGTGCTCATGATCTCTTCTCTCCCCATGTGAATGAATTATGATTCATAAACCCACACACGCATTTCTCCTTTATCCCGGTTGCACCAAGCATAGTAAGGAATTGCAGTGATTTGTTGAGAAACCAATTCAGGGGGCTCCGAGCTATATAATGCAGTGGAGCTTTTCACCCGATAACCCTCTGTCTTCAGCTTTACAATGCCACCAAGCAGGTTTTCGCTAAACTCTTCCGTAATGAGACTGTCCTTGGGCAATCTTAATCCCGCCAGGTTCTCCCCGTTATCCACTTCTTCCAGACAAAACACGATTGGACCACGTTGGAGAGCGACCTGCTGCTGATTCATGGAAACAAGAGCGTTGCTCCGAATCCGTTCCACCGGCATAGCCAAATGCAGGGTTACCACATCACCATCATTCCAGGTGCGCTGAATCTCTACATAGCCTTTTTTCAGATGGTGTAATGAAATGGTTTCGCCATTCACCTTCACCTCTGCCTGCTTGCACCACCCCGGAATCCGCAAAACCCATGTAAACGAAGTCGGCTCTGCTGCATGAATGGAAAAGGTCAGATCCGCATCCCATGGATAATGATGAGTCTGTGTAATTTCCACCTCTTGACCAGACAGAACCATGTTTACCCTGCTTGCAATATACAGATGTGTATACAACGTATCCTCGGTCTGGGTGTACATATTATCTTCGACCGATGCGATCATGCGGGCCAAATTGGGCGGACAGCACGCACAGAAGAACCATTTTTGCCGTTCTATTTTTACGTGCTTCTGATCTTTTCTGGATTTTTGAAAAGCATTCACTTCCAGTGGATTGACGTAAAAAAATCGTTTTCCATCCAGATCCATCCCACTAATGGTTCCATTGTACAGCGCACGCTCCAGCACATCGGCATATTTGCGGTCTGGTGCTAAGCGCAGCATACGATTGGCCCAAAAGGCCAGCCCTACAGAAGCACAGGTTTCACAGTACATGCTGTCATTCGGAAGATCATGACTGCAAGTGAACGCTTCCGCGTTTACAGAAGATCCGATGCCAGCGGTAATATACATTTTTCGGTTCGTCACATCATCCCACAGGGCTTCACAGGCTTTTAAAAGGGAGGCATCTCCTGTCTTCGCAGCCAAGTCTGCCATTGCAATATACAGATACACCGCTCTTACGGCATGACCCACAGCCTCCGTTTGTTCCCGGACAGGTTGGTGTGCCTGCTGATATTCGAAGCCTAAGCCAAAATTAATGTTGTTATCATCATTCCAGGTAGGCTCTGTTTGAATTTGTTTTCTATTTTCCCGTTCCTCTTCAAAGTAAATCGGGTGCTGCCCCCGCTGTTCAATAAAATATTGTGCTAATTTGAGATATTGATCCTTTTCAGTCACATCATATAATTTGATCAAAGCCAGCTCGATTTCTTCATGCCCAGGGTAGCCTTTTCGTTTCCCCGCTTCCGTACCAAAAACCTGCTGAATCAGGTCCACGTATTTCTCCATAATGTGGAGAAATTCCGTTTTGCCTGTCGTTTCGTAATAAGCAACCGCCGCTTCTATAAAATGTCCCGCACAATATAGCTCATGGTTATCACGTAAGTTGGTCCAACGATTGTTGGGCTCTTTCAGCAAATAATACGTATTCAAATATCCATCTTCAGCTTGAGCTCTTCCCAGCAAAGCAATCACTTCATCCGCCCGTTCTTCAAGCGCAGGGTTCGGATGATCCCTTAAACTAAAGGCCACCGTTTCCAGCCATTTTGCAATATCACTATCTTGGAAAACGGTTCCATAATACTCCCCGCTGGACTCACCAGCCGCAATTTTAAAGTTTTCAATCGCATGACTGGGTTCTGTATCTGGTAACTCATCATTTAATGCTTTCCACTGATAAGGAATGACCTCTTCTGCCACAACCTGCTTATACTTTTTCCAAAATGAATCCTCAACGGCGACATGTTTTACTGGCTTAGCTGTTTTCATTGGATACACATCCCTTCCTGGAAATAGAACGCTTTCATTTTTGAAAAAATAAGGATAAAGTAATGATACATGCCCGACCTAACAAACCTGGGTTTCCCTTGCTACAGTCCTTATTTTATCAACCTGAACTTATAAAAAAAATCGCAATCTTTAACTAAAAGTTATACGATTTCACACACATAAAGGAGCTGACTTCCATGAGCAAAACAAACTTTCTATCCTTCCTTGTCCCTCCATTGCCTTATTTCATTGAGGGGAATGTTACTACATACCAAAAAGGGGATTGGCACCCGAATCGTTATAACTTGGGCTATTTTGACGTTATTATCATCAAAGAAGGACTGCTGCACATAGGAGAGGAAGATGAAGTATGGAAGGTGGCTGGAAATTACGCACTGATTCTTGAACCGGATAAACACCATTTTCCCATTGAGGCATGTACAGAACTAACCTCCTTTTACTGGTTTCATTTTCAAGCCAGTAGTATGTGGTGCGCCCAAGCTTCACCCAATCTGATCACACCAAGCTCACCCATACCCGAGTTGCATTTTCATTCCGAGCACACAACAATCCATTTACCCAAATTTCAAAAACTAATCAATCCCCATGAACTGTTTTCTAAATTAGACTACTTACTAGCCTCTACCTTAAAACCTAGAAAGCTGGCCCTATGGGAGGCCCAACAGATATTTGTGAATATTTTTCATAGTTTGGAATATGATGATAATCATAAAAGCAGTTCCTCCAAGTTAGCAGAACAAATCGAAATCTACTTAAAACAGAATTACAAAAATGCGATCACCAACAAAGACCTGGAGGCTCATTTTCACGTACATCAAAACTATCTCGCCAGATGCATGAAGACCGCTTTCCACCGTACGCCGCTTGAATATTTAATGGATTATCGTCTGGATCAGGGGCGCAGTCTTTTGCTGCAAACCGACTGGTCCGTCCAACAAATCACAGAAGAAACAGGGTTCTCCCAAGCCAGCTATTTCTCCAAATGCTTTAAACAAAAATTCGGGATGTCCCCGAAAAACTATAGACAACAATACTGGAAGCCGGCTAATTGAATCGTAAAATATATAGGCATTACATCTCCTTTACATTTTTAACATACTCCCGTTATATTGTTCCTTTATACTGAGTCTGCTACAGATTTTACATCGTGAAAAGGGGTATACATATGAAGACAACTAAACTAGCCCTGTTGACAGTCTTGGCCGGGGCTTTGGTATCACCTGCTGAAATAACCAAGGCGGCAGACATGCAGCCATCCGGGTATGCACCGCTACGAACACAGGCAGACAAAATGGGAGCGGTCATTACCTGGGACAGTGACGACAAATCTGCTTTGGTCAAGCTAAAAAATGGCATCGTCGGAACCTTTACCGTCGGTGAGAAGCAATATCGCCTAGCTGGCCAAACGGGGGAAGCGGATCGTGAAATTAAGATGGTCGGTGGAAATATTTATCTTCCTACAAAGCTGCTTGTCACGCTTGAAGCAGAAAACAGCAAATATGCTGATCCCAAAGACGCAGTTCCTACCTACAAAGTTGTTCCTACTGCTGAGACAGAAGCAGTGGAGGATGGAGATGACGCGGCCGACGACCCTGCGATCTGGCTCAATCCGACCGACCCGGAGAAAAGCAGACTTGTAGCGACCAATAAAGGCGGCGGAATTTTGGTTTATGATCTGCAAGGCAAGCAATTACAAAACTATAAAGTCGGCAAAATGAACAATGTGGATATCCGGTACGGTTTTACACTGGGCGGCAAAAAGATTGATATTGCAGGAGCAACCAATCGCACCAACAACACCGTTGATATCTTTGCCATTGACGGAGTATCAGGAACGTTAACAAACGTAGTTGACCAGCCTATTAAATCATCTATGAAGGAAGTGTATGGATTCAGCCTGTACCATAGCCTCAAGACAGACAAGTTTTACGCACTCGTTTTGGGCAAAGAGGGTGAATTTGAACAATATGAGCTGAAGGACAACGGAAATGGCAAAATAGCTGGTAAGCTGGTCCGCCAGTTCAAGCTCGATACGCAATCCGAGGGCATGGTGGCTGATGATGAATATGGCACGGTTTACATTGCCGAAGAGGATCACGCCATTTGGAAATATGATGCCGAGCCAGACGGTTCCTCCGAGCCGCTACGACGTGTGGATGTTGCAGACGGGCGCAGACTTCAGGATGATATAGAGGGACTTACATTGTATTACGGCAAAGACGGCAAGGGGTATCTCATCGCCTCCAGCCAAGGAAACAGCAGCTATGCGATCTATGAACGACAAGGCGACAATGCTTATATAAGCAACTTTACGATCAGCGCCAGCCCTACAGTCGACGGCACCTCTGTTACAGACGGTATTGATGTTCTGGGCTATGGATTAGGCAAGAACTTCCCGCACGGTATCTTCGTTGTACAAGATGATGAAAATCTTCAAAATGGCAAAAAGCTGAATCAGAATTTTAAAATGGTACCTTGGGAGCAGATCGCCAAGGGCGCACGCATCCCGCTAACGATAGACGATGGCATCAACCCACGTGAATTGGTGAACAGAAGCACGCAGTAATACCCGTCAGAAAGAGTTGTGTTCAACATCCTATCTGTATGAGAAATTATCTAAGTTCAACGATCATTGGTGAGCCTAGAGGTTTAGTTAACACTGACGGGACTGAGTCCGAATTAACAGCAGCCAATGATATTTGGATATAGCGTCTGTTAGAATAATGAACTCGTTCGATTACATCGTTAAAACTACGGGAGTCTAGGACTTTTTCAACACTGGTTTCATCCAAAGAAAACCCGCTCAGTGAGCGGGTTTTTCAAATTTTACACACATGATTACGTGCCCCAGTTTACCTATGCTTTAAGATCCAGCATCAGTACATTCACCGAATTAGCGGGTAATTGCAGAAGGATCGCGTTATTACTGAGCGAAACCTGCTGCTCGGTAGGCACTACCTTCTCATCATTCTTTTTATTCACATTAGGTACATGAACCAGAGAAGCATCGCCAGTTAATGTAACCAGCTTGGCGCTGGACTCCACACTCAATTTCTGAAGGTTCAACTGCATTGCCTTATCCACGTTATCGGCATTCACAAGCTTCACATATACATGCTTCGCATCTTTGGTCACCGAGTTGAACACATCTCTGTTGTAAGCCTCCAGCTTGTAGTCCAGCACTTTGCTGCTTGTCACTCCGTCGGTGTAAGAGCAGATCAGGCTGTTGCCCGTTTCACCGCCGTAATTCACCGTGATGGTGTAATCCGTGTTGTCAGCAAGCTCTTCATAGCTGGCCGCTCTCAGGTTGCCTGCCGCAGTGCTAGAAGAGTAGTCACCTAAGGTATAGCCTTCCACCCCTTGCTTGTACACCTTCACGCCCGTTGCCTTGCCGCCATAGCCAACGGCATATTCGACCACGTCCTTTTTCTCTGCGGAAATATCCGTAAGACCCGCACCCACATAAAAACCGTCCGTGCCAGAAATGCGGGAAGCCACAACCTCCACCTTATAATCCGTCCATTGGTCGTCCAAAATGTACAGGCCGTTCAGACCGCTGGCTTGAACTTGGAGGACAAGCCCCTTGCCTGCCTCCACCGTAGATCCCACGGAGCCCGGAATGACCTGCCAAGCTGGATTCAACTCTTGGGAAAAGTCCTGATCCAGCAGCACGCAGCCATCCTTGTTGGACGTGACTGTCACACGCTTAACGATCACCTCGGCGTTGCCTGTCGCAATTTCGATTCCACCCTGCGGAATGAGGTCTATTGGCTTGCCGTTTTTGTAAGTGGAAAAAGAGGTCGCCAGTACTTTATTGCCCAAATATTTGGCATACATCTGCTGTACATAGTAGTTCGGTGTGAACCACACGGTTTCGTCATCGAACCAGATGCAATCCGGCGTCCATCTGTAGGTTCCGTCCGTCAGCACCTTGTTGAACAGCGGCGCATAGGCAGCCAACAGAACGACATCGGCGTTATTTTCAAAGCCTGTCATCACCGCTGCCTCTGCTACTGCGCCTGCCAATGTATTTTTATCCGTAGACGCATACTCGCCCACGAACACCTTGGATGTTTCCTTCCAGTCTACGCTGCCGTCTGCGTTATACGCTCTATAGTAATAATTATATCGGTCCGCGTTATGAAGCAGGTACTCGTTGGAACGGTAGTAGTGCTCATCTGCAATGGTGTCCATGTAATTTTTTTGCTTCTCATACCATGTCACGGTTTCCTCGGTTACTTGGGCACCATCTGCAAAAGCGACCTTAGCCGAACCGGTTATATTACCACTCAGGAACTTCCAGCCCTGCTGATATGCATCGTCATCTGCTTGAGCGCCAACCGTGGAGATGATATGCAGCTCATTGCCTGGATAGTTTTCCTCCATATACGCATCAATAGACGTTTTGAACACTTCAAAGTTGGCAAAGAACTCGACGCCCCAATTTTCGTTCCCTACACCCAGATAGTGCAGATCGAACGGAGCTGCATGGCCCATTTTTTTACGCATGGCGGCCCATTCATTGTTCTCGAAATCCACATTAATCGCAAAGTCGATCAGGTCTGTGAAGTTCTTGATATAGTACTCTCTTAATGCGCCTCCAGCCGGATGAGCATAATCGGAACGAGCTTGGCAGAGAACGCCGCAGGCCATAACCGGAAGCGGAGCTGCATTCAGATCTTCGGCCAACTGGAAATACTCCATATAACCAAGGCCCATGGACATCATATAGCCCCATACATTAAAGTTTTCCTTGCGCAGCTCGATATCACCAATAGATTCCTTCCAGTCGTATACGTTTTCCCAAATAAACGAACCTTCAGAGATACAACCGCCCGGAAAACGCAGGAACTTTGGATGCATATCGACCAGCGCGTTCACCAGATCTTTTCTCAGTCTATAGTTGGGATTCCCTTGGAAGTTGGCGTGTGCCGATGGGGATCGCGTCTCCTCCCCTGCACCCCACACATCCTGTGGGAACAAGGAAACCATATCTATTGAAATCTCACCGTCAAACGTCAGCGCCAGTTGCCCCAGAACCGTAGCCGATCCTGTCAGCACCAGTTTGGAATCTATACCGTACTTTTTCCACGTGTTGCTGCCTTCCACCTGTACGGTTACTGACTCACTAATCCCCTTCTCATTCGCATCTTGCAGTTGTAGCGTGATTGTGCCCGCCGACTCAGCCTTCACCCAGATGGTGAAATCATACTTGTCACCCGCTTGGATAGACATGGCGCAATTCTGGTTAGAATCCGAAAAGCCCTTATTTCGAATAGTCGCACCATCCGCTACCGTCACATAATAAGAGTTCACATCTTTGTCTTTAGCACCTAAAAATTCATTTAATCCGCCGCTATTTTGCGGAGTCATCTTGTCCGTATCACCGGACCAGGCAAACAAAGGGTTACGGTTACGCCCCGTAGAGCAGCCGCATTCGCCGGAAGCATGGGAATAAGTATCGAACACGAAGGACTCGAAGGAACGATTCTGAACAAGCTCCGCATAAATTCCGCCATCCGCTGCGTTATTGATATCTTCGTAGAACAAGCCGTACATCACTTCGCTAATATCCATGACTTCCCTGTTTCCATGAATGGTCAAAGTGTAAGGAGGTAGCTGTTCTGGAAGGACGGATACTTCAAAACTTTTTTCAATACAGCTTTGGCCCTTCGTCAAAAAGGCTGTCACGGTTACCCCCTGTGAGGAGGTAATTGTCTGAACCTGACCGTTGTCAGAGAGTATCTCAGGGTGGCTGGATTTCCAGGTCACTTCTACTCTACCGCCCATAAGGACCGTTGGCAGGGACAAGTCCTTGGTTACAATCGTCGTTGGGAAGGACAAATACTTATCGCGAGCGAGCTTCACAACCTCTTCGTCTGTCAACGAATCGCACATGACTTCAATGACTTCGTTTGCTGACAAACCCGCTTTGTATACACAAAAGTCGGATAGTAAACCGGAAAAATCCACATCCGCTGCATGCTGGGAACGACCAATAAAATTGTTGCTGTAGTTGGACGAGTCTGTAAACGTTTCAAACCATTTGCGCAGCTTGGCATAGCTGCCGCTGGAGGTTTGGCTGATGGAGCCGTCCGCTACGACTTCGCCGTTCACATACACAATCGGACCCGCACTACTTAATGTGCCGCCTTTTGTGCCAATCACGGACATGGCTATGTGCATCCACTCATCCCGGACAAAACCTCTCCCCGGATCTACAGCCAGATCTGCCTCGGCGAAAAGAGTCCCGCGCAGATTCCGTGTCATGAACATATAGGGTCCTGTATGGGCTTTGCCAAAGTCAAAAACACGTTCCCACATATCCGTGAATCTACCGAAGTTGACCCAAGCAGTCACTGTGACACCCGTGTTATCGCTTACATCTTTAAGCAGATTGGAAGGAAGCTGTATATATGATGTACCGTTAGGACCTCCCGCAAGCGTCAAAGCCGTTCTGCCGCTGACATTGGAGATTGTGGGTGCTACTGTGCCAGAAGCAACCCCGTCATTACCTTGCCCTGAGCTATCTTTGCCGACGTTCCCCGCATCCTCAAACTTGTACTGCGCAATGATTTGATCTTGGAATTTGGTCATCTTCGTTGCTCCTATACATATATTTTGTTAATGTAATAACTAATTATTAATATTAATATAAATATATACTATATAACTATAGTACCTTATCCTACGCACATTTTTCAATCCTTTATAGTGACAAAAAAACCGCTCAATGAGCGGTTTTTCAGAGGGGCCATCCTTGTTAGGGTAAATTGTTCACTCCATTGATGAACTGCTTTAATTCTCTATTGGAAACAATTTTTTTGCCCCAAAGATTTAGTCAATATTCACTCCTTGGGACTAACCACTTATTCAGTATTAAACAAATTTATATCCGCTTGTTTTAATGTAGTATCAATTTGCTTTTCCGTGTAGTTCACGGCCGTGTACTCTGACACCGCAGACTGAATATAAGCATCAATATATTCCTTCACTTTTTCTTTCACTCGCGGGAAAAGCTCCTCGTCGTTATAACTGTATTTCTCCGCAATGTAGCCGGCAAGATACGGGGTTTTAAAGCTTTTTAGCTGATCGTAAGGAAAAGGCTCTAATTTATCCATCAGCTCGTCGTTCATTTTCTCCGCGGCATCAATGGGAACCTTCACATAATTCAGACGGATTTTCCGGTATACATCAAAATGCTGCGTTTCCGTATACTCGTAGTCCCCGCTCGTATAGGTTCTCACTTTTTTGCCCTGACCCTGAACCTCAATTTTATTATGTAATTCATATAACCAAAAAGGCACATACATCCCGGTGATTCCCTTGATTCGATCTGCTGTCATGAACCGGCTCGGCGTCAGACGACCATTCTTGCACCATTTTCGGAAGGCTTGCATGGCTTCTTCCTTACTGATCGAAAAAGGAATGACCTGAGCGGGAGCCAGTTCCCCAGTCAGTCGATCGCCAAGAACCACGGCTGAACCGCAAAAGCTGCAAACCGTCGCACTTGTCTCTACTTCAGTCATAATGACTGCTCCGCAGCTGGTACAATGGTACTCCTGAGCCTCGTCTTCTATAAAAACATGATTCGTCAGAGGATCTGGAAAATACTCAATATTGTCCTTTCTTCCGCAACTATGACAAGAAAACATTCCTGTTTCACTGTCAAAGACCATGCCACTGCCGCAGTTTGGGCATTTGTATTCGATAACCGGCATCTGCTCACCTCTATCATAAAGAACTGTTATTTCTGATCTTTCAGTTTTTCTTTGATCCTAGCCAATTCATCTTCTGTATTCGTGCTCTTTCTCAACCTGTGCGAATAAATCATCCAGATCGTCCTTCGTCCCTGCCCGAAGCTCGGCTATAGCCATTGCTTCATCATAAGCCCTGTTAACCTTCTCTTCCATAGCTTCGAACATGGAATCCTGGCCGCCCATAGCATTCAAGGATTGCTGTACCTTGGCAGCCGCTATTTTCCCTTTTAGCTTGATGCGACGTACTTCCAATTGGTCCATATCGGACGCCAGTTTATCCTGCATTTGTTGCATATTTTCGGCGTTTGAAGAAGCCACGTCATAGAAGGCTTGTAATTGTTCCAGCTTCTCCGCCTGCTTTACTTTTCTCTCCAGAAACTTTCGAGCTTCCTCATCATTGCCAGCCTCCACTGCCTTCATAGCGTAATGCTGAAGCTTTTTGATCTCTGCTCTGCATTCATCCAAAGCTCTCTTCGTTCTCTTCTCATCCGCCAACACCGAAGCGGTTTCCGCTTTAACTCTGCCCAGGTCGATGTTCAGGTTCTGCATGTAATCGTCAATTGTCTTCTCCGGATCTTCCACCTTGTCTAATAAGGCGTTAACATTCATTTTCATAATATCCCTAAATCTCGATAGAATCCCCATCATGGTCTCCCTTCGAAAAGATTACATTCCACCATATAATACATCAAATCTGGAAAAAAGGGTTCATTTCCTTTCCAAATCAAAAAAAGTGCCTGATCCCCGTGGAAATCATACGTTAAGACACGGGGGCAGGCACTTGTACCGCAGTAACCAATCATATATTCCAATTCATGCTTGCTTGTTCTATACAATGTTGAAGTGGACTTTGTTTTTTATTTCAAGCTTTTCCATACCCAGTTTTCTACCTCTGGTAAGTCGATGCCTTCTTCACGAATGAATTGATGATGTTTCTTAACCGTAGCATCCATTTCATCCACAATGTTGGTGTACTTCTCAGCGTCAGGTAAGTTTAGAACAGCTTCCTTCACTAAGTCAAAACGATCCATTTGATTCAATACACGCATATCAAATGGTGTCGTAATGTCGCCGTTCTCACGGTAACCATGTACATGCAGGTTATGATTGTGACGATCAAAGAACAGATCTTTGATGAGATCAAGAATTTCATCGGCAGCTATCTAGAAAAGGTGATCGTCTACAAGGAAATCGTAGAAGTCATCTTTAAGCTACAAGTAGTCACACTTTTCATCTCACCTGAGTCACAAAAAACTTTTCAATTAACTTTTATATATTTAGAGAAATGGGAAAGTATAGTAATAGAAATATGTAGGAAGTCAAAACATAGGAGGAAATCATGGGCCGACTAGTTCATTTCGAAATTCATGTAGATGACATGAAACGTGCTAAGAAGTTTTATGGCGAGGTATTTGGATGGACATTTGAGGATTGGAGTGATTATGCTGGAACGCCTTATTTTGGAGCTGTGACAGGCGATGCAAATGAACCCGGAATCAACGGAGCTTTGATGCAACGTCTAGGTGCTTCCCCCCAACCCGGCCAGGTTATGAATGGTTATGCATGTACTATGGGAGTGGAAGATTACGATTCTACTGAAGCACAAATTCTTAATCTTGGAGGCAAACTTGCACTGCCAAAGCATGCACTGCCTGGAATGGCATGGCAAGGGTATTACATGGACACAGAAGGGAATATTTTTGGTATTCATCAGCCAGATGAGCATGCAAAATAGAATTATACAATTCACATTCAAACAAAACTAAATAAACCAGTTGCCGGTTCAATTCCGGCAACTGGTCACTTAAACTTGAATGTGTTTTGATCCCTGTCTCATCAATGAGGGGTAGTCCTGAAGTACAGTTGGCTATCTTTTTTTATCATAACAAGCCAAAACTCATCAGATAATCTATTCCAATTCCATGTAATAAAGATTTGTAGGATTATCTTTTGTAATGGTATGTGCGCCAGGAGCAAGTGATACGCTGACAATACCATCAGTCATTGGATAATCGGTTCCATCAACCTTGATTTTTGTTCCGTCTGCTGAATCAAACACTAATGTTAATGTTGAAGCTTCCGTAGTAGTAAACCCAATACTGGTTGAATTCTCGATTTTTAAGCATTGAGTTAGAGTCACACCATTATACTCCACAGTTCCCTTATTTGCCGAAAGACTCCCTTTAATATCAAAGAAGTCGCTGTTGATTCCAGCTATGGTAAAGTTATGAACTTGTTCTCCGGGTGTTGGTACCGGAACAGGAGTCGGTGTTGGTTCTGGGGTTGGCTCCGGTGTTGGCCCTGGTGTTGGTTCTGGGGTTGGCTCCGGCGTTGGCCCTGGTGTTGGTTCTGGGGTTGGCTCCGGTGAGATTGAATTACCCCCTACAGATACAAGTTGAGTTGTGTAGCTTTTTATTTTAGCCATTAGAGCCGAATTGAGTGCATACGACGTGTCATCAACGGAATTATCAAATTTCCATGTAAAGTCTCCGTTATTCAGGCGTCCAGCTTTTGCAGTAACAATTTGTTCAACATCGCTTACGTTATCAATGTCAGCACCATTTACTCCAGTATCGATGCTTGTATCAAAGTTGTTATAAGCTGTTCCTCCTTTTAATGCTTTGTATGAGCTTGGTACGATTTCATTTCTCGACGAAGCTAAATATGCATCAAAAGAGTTTTCATTTGCCAGAACTGTGCCGCTATTGGAGTTTGCATAAATCAGACTGGCCGCATCAACTATACTATTGTTGTAGGCCTTAATCACACCTCCGTTTTCGCCTGAAAATGTACCTTCCCCTAAAGCATCCGTACCTTGCAAGGAACTCAACATTGGATATTTAGCATGTCTAAAATAATTAGATTCTACAAAAGCTGAAGCTCCCATTGTAGCACCGACACCATATTTTGAGATTCCATCAAAGAAGTTATTATATACATGAACAGATGCCACTCTTATACGTGGATGACGGGAGTCTGAATGATCAAACCAGTTATGGTGGAAGGTGACAAAGAATTCTGACGATTCACTTAAGCCGACCAGAGCCGATTTTCCTGAATCCCAGTAGTGATTATAAGAGATTGTAATATACGTCGATCCATTTTTAACGTCTGAGGAACCATCGCCCTTTGCTTGGTCAGCATCTCCTCCTGCAGATCCATAGAATATATCATTATTATGCACCCAAACATTTGCATTTCCTGTATCCATTGAAATACCGTCATCGGGGAACAACATCAGACCCAGGTTTCTCACTTCCATATTTCCGACATATCTAAGAAGTATTCCCCATCCGTAAGCATAAGCATCATCTCCGATACCTTCAACCGTCATATTCATTTCCGAATAATTTTTTTTGCCTTTTACTTGAAGATATCCACTGCTATTAAGTTGTCCTCTCATATCATCTGCTGTAACTTTTCCAATAAATCTGATTGCAAGTGGTGCTGTATCATAGCCTTTTTGTCTTAATGCCAAAATCTCGCCTAGACCAACACCTGTTTGAACACGACCTGAGCTATTGATTTTCACATCGAGGGTCACTGTTTGGGCAGTCTCGGATGTTACATAAAGAACTTGGGCGCCATTCTTAAGTGTTCCGTCTTCATTATAAGCACCCGAGCCTGTGCCATATAGCGATTTTGATGAGAAAGCAAATCCAGATCTATCATATGACGCTACGGATAGCTTATTTGAAACGGCACTTACCGTTGAACCGTCTGATAGCCTAGCTTCAACTTTCATTTCATAATCTCCAGCTGCAAGACCTACGGCATCAGCTCTCCAATAGGAAGGGTATTTTCGAATCAATTCGCTATCAATTTGTTGGTAGTAAGAATCTGGTGCACTTACAGGTTTAACATATACATTATACCCCTCTGCATTGCTTTCAGGTGACCATTCTACATACGCAGTTTCATTCCAGCCTCCATCGTCGATGATCGAAAGACCGGCTGCATAAGCTGTGGTATTTTGCAATCCTCCTGTTATTAAAGATATTGCAAGTGAAAACAATAAAACAATGCCCATTACATTTGTAATCCTCTTTTTCATTTCTAATCCTCCCAAGTTTGATTTGTTGCATACACCATTGAAGCGTTATCAAAATGCCGTCAAGTTTCTCGATTCACCTCCCCTATGTAATCATATTAATGGTGCATGGTATGGCTTCGATTCATAAGCATGATGCTAGACCTGCTCTTTCCTACATTTGATGAAGTATCGAAGCTCAAACCCAAAATTGCATTCGTCCATTCTGTACGTGCAACAAAGTAATACAAATCAATGAAACATCTATACAAATTTTATAATGAGAAAAAAATTACTATGATGAGTAAAACGAATGAGACTTACATTCAAATACAGAGTCTATCAATAATTTCGAACTAATTCGTCAATATCCCCTTCCTTTTAATATTCTAAATTATAGCATGTGATACAAAATATTTCCTGTATTTTTTTTACTTTAAATTAATTTGATAAATATTCCTACGTATAAAGATTTGACATTAACCAGTGCATTTTTCATGGCAATAAAAGATCAAAAGTTTAAGATGACATGCCGAAGACTTCACGGTAATGCCCTCCAAAGTCGAGATCACCAAAATAATAAAGTTCTTGCTGTCAAATCCGATGGAAGGATTGACTGCCAACATCAAGGGATCACTGACAGGCACAACTGTGAGTTGCTCCCACACTCCTAGACGCTCCAGCAAGGATTGCCCTCCGTTTTCCGTAATCCACTTCTTGTCTCTCCTCATGTTGTAAAACAAAAGTGTCCAGTTTAGCATAGTTCGTGACTGTATCAATCGCATCGCCGTGCATGTACTTGCGTACCATCGTTGTAGCGACTGTCCCTGATCATCCAATTGTTGGATTAATCCAGCTCCTGACCGTCATTTTCAATTCGGATATGACCACAATACAGACACTGATGGGTACAGTTCTGTGTTAAAGCGGGCTGCCCCTCAATCCTCATATCGCTTTTCCCGTTCAGCCACGGCATGGTCAGGACAGGAACACACGGGGCTTTCTTCACACCATAGATGTCCACCATGTCACTGGCTTGCACAGCCGGGTTTAATAGACTGGAGCAATTCCCAAAAGATTGGATGTTCACACCCGGCACATAATCTCCAATGTTCATTTGTGCTTTGTTTTTCACGTAGACCCCATGGCTAAAAGGGCGTTTCAAACGGGTAGGCTGCGTGCCATTACTACAGCTCAAAATCGCTCCTGCCACGACATAGCTCTTTTTCGCACCGGTTCCCGGTTTCACTTGCGCTTCTTCCACTTGCTTCATCCTCCTTAGTGCTCCATCTCGATTCGTTGTACTCGAATGCCTGTAAAAGATCGGCGCAGCAGACTTTCCGCCACAGCCAGATGGATATAGATATGGGGTTCGATCAGTCCCGCAATCCGAAAAACAGGCGATGGGATATCCCCTTGTTTGAGCACCAAATGCTTCAACGTATCATTGGGATACCACTCCGTTTGTGCGGCCAGGCAATCCACTATTGGCGGTCGAAGCAACCAATATACATCTTGTCTGGCTTGCTGAAAATCAGTGAGAATAGCGGATTCCCATTCCAGTCCTGGCATATATTTCTCCAATATTGCTTTCAGACGATCCGACACCAGTGGCATAGGAAATTCCAAAAAATCGGGGTATATCGTTCGTTGATCAGTATGTACAGCCAGAAAAAGAGGATCATCCTGCTGTTTCTGTCCCTGAGTCCCTGTCAGGATGTCTTCTACTTGCAAGGGAGAGAGCGCAGCAGGTTCTACCCGATGTTTTACCCGCTCATCCACCATCAGTCGGAAATATCTCAATGCAACCACTCCCTTTTCCTAACGCCATCCCTCGCCTGTGAAGATGTAGAAGGCTCTTCCCACGAATGGAATACCTCAGGGGATACACATTCCAATCCAATGGCCTCCCTGCGCTGTTCATCGGTAAACATGACTCCTTGCACATTTGCGCCTGTAAAATCGGCCCGGATCAAACAAGCTCCCTCAAAGGAAGCACCTGACACATTCGCTCCCACAAAATAAGCATCTGTTAGATCCGCTCCATTCAAGGACGCTCTTTGCAGCAGGGCATCTTGAAATACAGCTCCTCGTAGCCGTGCATCTTGAAACCGAGCTCCTTGCAAGCTTGTCCCTGTGAAGTCTACACCTGCAAACCCCAATGGCTCCCAGTCTAAAGAAGCATCCGAACCGTATCCGGCGTTGCCCGTAACGGCATCCAATATCGCCCCTCTCATGGAACAACCGCTAAAATCGGCTCCATGGAGCAAGCTGTACGTGAAGTCGATCCCATCGAGTCGACTTCCCTCCCATATTGTTCCAACCAAGACACAGCCATGTAAGCGACTATGCTCTATCTCAATCTGACGAAAGGCCGTATAACGAAAATCCAACTGGCTATAATCGCCGTCCGATAGCTGAATGCCCTCCAACGCCTGATAGCTGTAGGCCTGTTCTTCTTTTTCCTCCAGCCACGACTTGATTACGTTCGCATCCATCTGTCTGCGGTCTTCTTTATACACAGACACACTCTGATCCAGGTACTCTCCAACACGAATCTCGAATGTTTCCTCTCGCTCAAGCTCCTGAAATTCAGGTAAGCGCACCGCCTGTTTCATCGCCAGACGCATCATATTCACCACTAGCTCATGAATATGTATCGCTGCCTCCAGCATGATCTGCTCCCATTCAAGCTCCGATAGAGAAGTTTGTTGTTTCTCTACCTCCGTTCGCAATTGCCGCTGCAAATCGCTCCAATAGGAATATGCCCAGCCTGTATCCCATTCAAATCGCATCGGTTTAGGATCAAGCATCCATAGAGCGTCTGAAGCCTCCACAAGATAAGCAGGCTGCTCCTCCAGCCATGTGGTACGTAGCATGGAGTACGTGATATAACCGATCTTTCCTTTTTGTCCTTGAAGCTGCTCCTGCCGAACCTTCTGACAGTATCCTCGGAACGCTTCGACACAATCTTGAATCCGTTGTTCTTGCATCGCCTTGAACTTCAGCGCCCAGTCTCTGCGAATCAGAAACCACGCCTGATTCAAAATGACTTGCCGCTGCTGCGGGTCTAGTTCATCTATAGGCTTCTCCATCTGCTTTCATCCACCACCTAAAACTCGTCAATATGCCATATCATCATGTTGCCGCCATTCAGCAGCCGCCCTACAGCCTAATTCGACTTCACTTCACTGCCCTTCATATCCGCTGATCCGCTCAATTGAATATGACTGCCGTTGCAATCCATACGCAGCTCACTGCCTGCGGACAGACTCATCGTTTTACCAGCAGATAGACTCAAGTTGCCACCCGCCGAGATACTTACCTGCTTGCTGCTTACGATATGAATACCTTCCTTGTCATCCAGCTTGATAAAAATAGCACCGTCCTTGCCCGTCACGACTAGCTCATCCGGCCCCAAACGAATCTCCTTGCCATGAGGCGTTCGCCATATTTTCATCTGCGGATTGGAGAAATTGTTGTGTCCGCTCCCTCTGCCTGCACGCCTAATCGCACTCCCCGCAATCCCATCTTCTTCACGACTGCCTGGAAAATACAGCGATACGGAGTCTCCTTTTTCTGGCATGACGTACCAGCCTGTATGCCCTCCGCCACTATACACCGTCGAATAGTTGAACCAATGCGCCTTATCTTTATCCTGCTTCTCATCACAATCCAGATGGATGCGCACCTGATCCTGACGCACGTCCACAACCACACCGCTTAACGAGGCTCCCGCCAGCTTTTCCTGGTAGTAGCTTTTTTGCCGTAAGCCTTTGTACGAGGCAAGCACATATTGATGTCGCAGCAGTCCTTGCCTCATTTCGGTATACGCCTCAATGACGTACAAGCTGTGTCCCTGAAAGGTCATCTGAGCTCCCAAATCCAGTACCTCGTCTGTTTCTACCTCATAGAAAATAAAATCATTTTCCGTTACCTTCGCCTGCTCATTTTCCTGAAAATAACGGAAAGGCAGCATTTGCTTGCGCACAGTATAACGGGTATGATCCAGCACCACCTGTGCAGGGCTATCCTCAATACCAAAATAAAATTTTGGACTGTCAAAGCGAGCCACAGGCATCAGGCTCGTATGATACCGGGAGGCCATACGTCTCAAGAACGCCCAGTCCGTCTCCTGATACTGGATGGCCAGCCTTCCAATCTGCTCTCCACCTGTCGCTCCATCAATCATATCCAGCCCTTCGTAGTCCTTGCCGATCTGCTCCAGCATCTGAGGAATGGTCATTTTTGTATATTGAAAAGAACGGGTACGCTGCTGGATATCCATCCGGTAGGTATGGGAAATCGCCTCTACCTCCAGATAGTACACGTCCCGCACGACCTTTACTTCGACCGATAAGGCAATCCCGCTGAACAGCGGCTTACTTTCGCCCGTTTCATCCCGCTGACTCACCTCGATGACAGTGTTCTTTTCCGTCGTTTCCACGTAGCTGTCCTGCATCTCCTCGGGGATGATTCCTGTAAAATAAAGCCGGGTATGCTCGTTGATTTTTTTCGTGAGGTTAAGCTGCTCCAGATCAACCAGCACATAGGGGTGAATTTGAATATTATCGTAGCCCAGACTCATAGTGAATCCGCTCCTTTCTCATGTGTGGGATGTGAGGGAATCGGCAGCCTATGGAGGGACTGCACTGTATTTTCTGCCACAGGCAACCACACTTCCATGTCCGATTCCATACAGTTAAACGTACCCATCGTCACCTGTCCCTCATGGACAAACAGCAGTATTTCATTGTACAAATTCATATCCACACCTGCTGCCACAAAACGGACCAGCCCGATGGACAACCCGGAACGATTCACAATCATTTCGGTACCGATCCAGTTACGAACGGGTTGTACAGAGCGCAAAACATCCGCCATTTGTTCTACAAACACGGGAAGCTCGTCCACCTCCAAAACCGATTCTGTCAGATTAAAGGTGATGTTTACCTCGCCGTCCAAAGAGGTATAAATGATCTGTGGACGATGATCCGAAGGATATTTAAATCGGGCTTGCTCCAGTGGCATTAAGCTAAAAGATTTTGGGATGCTAAACGCCAGTTGTCCATCCAAAATCGGTTTCCATTCCAACGGGATCAGTTCATCACCCATCCGCAGCGCCCTGTTTTGTTCAGCAACAGAGTTATCCTGATCGGATACAGCAAGTTGAGATCGATTCGTATTTTCGTTATTAGATGCTACATCGTGGTTAAGCTTATTTTGGAGACTTAGGATATGCTCGTCCATATAATTCATAGAGGTAGTCCCTTCTTCTTAAAAGATGAGAATTCACTTCAAAATACGAAAGTAGGAGGGGATATTTAACAATAGCCCATCTTATGTATGTATCGGCCAGAATAGAGATTATGTTTACAGAAAGAACCATCCCATGTGTTATTTTCAATGTATTTTTCTGAAATTAATATGGAAAAGAGGATGATGTTCCTTTTCTTTTTAAGGGCAAATCATCACCCCCTTTGAACCTCAAACAACGACGGTACCGACGAAAGCGTCATTCTACGCCAATGTCGGTACCGTCGCTATTTTTCTATAGAAATGGAGCAAATTCCATATCAACCTGCTTGCCAAACATTCTTTCTACCTGCTCTATTCCCCTTCAAATTTAGCTTGTACAAATGAAAGGTCCATACCAATGATTTGTGTCCAGTCCATAACATTTTTATAATCCAAGTTTGTAGACTTGATGTCTACAAGTCCCAGTACAATTTGGCCCTTAATCATTTCATGTTTACATTTGGTCTACATTTTAACTCCATAAAAAGCAAAAACCCGCTCAGTGAGCGGGTTTTTTAGATGGAGGCGAACCGTGGCACGGTAAATCCACAATTCGGCGTGTTGCGATGTTCAGGATGTTTGGTCTTGTTGCATAAACGACAAACGACCAAGCCTTAATTTCTGAAGGGTTCCACTGGCAGCCGGTCTTAAGTGCTCTTATAAAGCTACTTTCAAACATTCCGTTATTTATCTGCTTCTGATGCATTATCCAGATCTGCCATCTCTTCTAAAGCGTCGCGAAGACCTTGTATCATATGTTCTTCGCTTGGCAAGCGAATCTGTTGACGTTTGCGAACTTCATTCTCGATGTCTGGCACTATTAAGTTATGCGCGAACTCGGTTCTATCGGTACTTGCAAACATATCTTTAAGCGTAGCTCCCGTTAGCACTTTTTTAAGGGCTTCGATAACTTTTTCAGCTTCAATTTTATTTAGTAAATAATCATTAGCCAAATTCTTGAATACATCTTCAATGATTTGGACCATCTGATTCGCATCATCTTCAATAAACATACCCATCAATGAATCAGAGGCTTTGCCAGCGAGACTCCCACCAGCAAAAGCTCCAGCTAAACCGCCCACGAAGCCACCTATTGCTGTTCCTATGATTGGAACTGCCGAACCGATCGCAGCTCCAGCAGCCGCACCTCCAATCCATCCTGCAGTGCCGCCACCTACAGAAACTGCCGTATTCGTAATATTTTTGAACAACTGTGTTCCTGATATACGTCCTCTAAAAATGTTTACCACATCAACAGAGGATAATACGACAATCGACACACCAGCAGTGATAGCATTCGATCGCAGGAGCTTAGCCGCACTCTTCATTGCTGCAGCGCCGTAAATATTCGTACCACTTCTAAAAGCATTTACGAGCATAGCAGATGCTTTCGGCCCAATTGCATTGACAATTACTTCTGAACCACCAACTAACAAACTGTTTAGCCCGGATTTTGACAACTGACTCGATATCACTGCAGTGACAAAAGTCATGCCGCCTACATTCAAACCTGAATACGATGCCTTTTTAATTGCACTTTTAAAATCCTCACCATTCCATACACAAACTGCAAAGGAAAGCACCGTGCTAATACCAAATGCAGAAGCAGATACAATGGCGCCGTTAAGAGCATCATAAACTATGGACTCTACTGTTCCAAATCTCGTGATGTTCTTTGCTTGTTCATAAGTAAAGTGACCTTTTCTAATAATATTTTTAGCTTCCCTCAGATCGGTTACTCCTGGCACTTCCCCGTTTTTAATGCGGTTTTCCATTGCTTGAACGGCAGCATCGTATTTATCCAATGGAACTTCGATTTGCATCGGTGAGCCGTCAGAATTGATATACTTCAGCCTTCCGTTCTCAAAACATTCCTGAATACATTTTGAACCACTATTACAATATTTAGATTGTATATTTAGACCATTTACAACTCGATCAGCCCCGTTCTTGACATTGCTATCTCCAATGATTTTCGCATCATTACCAGAAAGCTTATCGTACAAATGATTGGCTCGTTCTGCGGCGAAACCGTGGCCTCTTGGCGTTCTAAATTTGTCCTGTCCATAGAGTGTACTGGCATTACTTACGTTCCCATAAACCATTCCAGCAGTTAGGTCAGCGGTAGATTTATTTGCTTTTTCTGGTAATTCTACACCTTTTATCCGACTCAAGTCTTTATCATCAAAATCCATCAGCCCGGTCGCAATCTCTAAGAATATCTTGATGTTTCTTTTACTCCAGATAGGTGTATCAATGTAATATACACTGTTATTGTGAGTAGTAATTTTTAATTCAACAGAGTAAGTATTGTAATTCAACTCCCTAATTTCGTTATAGCTAACCCTAAATGTCTTGCTTTTGTTTTTCGGGGAATTCACATAGAGTGCCTTGTCCGAAAAAAAGATACCCTCCGCTACATTTCCCCAATCGCCTAATATACAAATTACATCAGAGCGCCGTTCTTGAATCAAGGACTTTTTCATAAGCGCTTCCATGAATTTAATACTTCTAGATTGATTATAGGAAAACCCCTGAATTGGCAATGACCAAATCTTGGATGTCAAGAAAAAAGGACTTGCCTGATTGATCTGGAAAATTATTTTCTCCAAATAATTTTTTGAATGCATCTCTCAACACCTCATTATTAAGACATCACTACTTACTACGCACTTTTCTTTTCGTTTTAGGGCAACTAATATAAAGAGCTTCAGTAGATGAAGCTCGTACAGCGCATAGATAAATGAACAAGGAGTTTAAATAACTAACTGCGGAGTAATCATATGGGCAACCCTTCCGTTTTCCAGCATGGCATATCTCACTAAAAAAATGCATTAACATCATTTATTTGGCCTACATTTGATGTCAAGGGGAAAAGTGTGTTATCTACGGTAAATCCACAATCCCCCTTTGAAAACAGAAAGTTAGGTCGATTTAAAATAATATTTCACGTTTCTATTTGGGCT
The DNA here is from genome assembly GCF_050467685.1 of Paenibacillus sp. NRS-1782. NCBI lineage: Bacteria > Bacillati > Bacillota > Bacilli > Caryophanales > Paenibacillaceae > Paenibacillus > Paenibacillus sp. NRS-1782. The sequence continues at coordinate 1,418 of NZ_JBITPH010000003.1, read as the reverse complement.
CTTTGCAATGCAAGTTGTATAACTAATCCGGTTAAATTCACTGTATAAAAAGTCGCAAAAAGAAATAAGAATATTTCTAAAGAGAATACTGCAGCTATCCCAAAAGGCGATCCAAAAACTTGGATAAATACAATAAATAAACACATTACAATATTAATAGACCAGAGCAATACTACAAACCAAAAAGGAAACAAATATCTATGAAGAAGGTTATGCTTAAGCATCACTGGAAGTAATTTTTGATGAAATAAGGTTATCGTTAGTGTTAAAGATGCGATAACAATTCCAAATATCGCAGCAGATGCACTGAGCAAAGTTGTTGCTGTCTTATCAGCAACAACACTAAGCTTCTCAAAATCCTTCTCAAACAAAACATAAGCTATCATTAATAGCGTAAGTACCACTGCCCAAAAAGAAGACCAATTCTTTAATGGTTCTAGTTTTACAATTTTAAGCAATCCTCTAAAAGTTGTTTCGTCGTAGCTCAGCATTCCATTATTGTTTGAATGTCCTTGTGTTGTCATCTGCCTCCCCTTTCGCAGAAGCCTTTTCTCTAACATCAATGATAAAATTTAAAATCCTTGTTATTAACCCGTTCTGCGAGTATTCATTCGTAGTAATTTTTCGTACAGACCTATTAGAAGAAAAGGTTCGTTTCTTCTTTCTTTTCTTGGACTTTTTCCCCTTACCCGGGAGGGTTACGATATCAAAACCCTTAATTTCCACTGAGCCATAACCTGATTCTACCAAATGTATCCCATTTTCAATGGATTGTGTATACTCTTCATCCTTACTCTCCTCAGTGGAAACGGTTTCTTGCTTCCTCTCTTCAATCTCATCAAGTTCGATATAAGTCGATAAAATTATTGGCTCAAAGTTGTCCCTTTCAGTTAATTGCTCTACTTTAGGGAGAGCCTTGAGTTGAAGACCTTGATTATTAACCATTTTAATATCAAGCTCTTTTAACTTATTTTCATGAATAATCTGATTGTATAAATTAAAGTCTTTTTTCCCCGGATTTGGATGTATAAGTTGGAAGTGTACTGAAGTGATCGTTTGAATTGACTCAAGTTCCGTTCTAATCTGATAAGGCTCAGGCACAGGTTTTATTTTCACTTCCCCAATCAAGTGATCTTTGCTCAAGAACTTCGTAAAGAAAACTCTAAAATCTGTATCTTTTATGGAGCTATTCACTTCATAAACGATTATCTCATTTTGAGGATGGTAAACAAAGAATGATGTACGAGCCAGTTCATATTCTGATCTCACTACACCTGTGGTGGAACCAATGCGAACTTTTTGAGGCGCGTGTTTTGACTTTGTTATATTCCCTACAATAAGTTTGTTTTTCTCATGCTCTATTTCTTCAACATCAGTAAATGAGAGGTTATATGTGTTAACACGCCTGTTGATTAACC
>NZ_JBITPH010000002.1:0-10669 GCF_050467685.1 Paenibacillus sp. NRS-1782 | reverse complement strand
GGAGGAAGATATTGGGCGAATTGTACAAGCGGTCAAGGATAGCGTGAACGAGCTGCGCAAAGGGGGATTTTTACCGGACACGCCCCCGAATGGGAACGGCCCGGGTCCGGGCAAGCAATCTTTACCTGTAACCGTACCTCCAGAGGCTGAAGCAGTGGGCGTTCCAGAAACCGTTATTGCGCTGACTCCGGATCAAAAGCAACTCTGGTTTGCCTCTGTCTCGGAACGAAGTGACTCTCAATAAATAAGACCACCCAAGAACTGAATGAGAAACTTTTCACCCTGGGAGTGCTTCCCCGCAATTCATAAGCCACGCATGCAAAATGTCAGGTCCTTATCACAGGGCCTGGCATTTTTAGTATGCCTAGCTTCGCCACGTCGAGGCAGATCATTTTGGTGCTGGTGTTGGAGCGTCGTTTATGGTTATCATAGACGAAGGTATGAATCTATCGTTTATATTCAGACACAAAAGGAGATACAAGATGGCTGAACCTTTAAAAAATATGTACACAGAGGATTTTCTTCGCCTGTTCGGTGAAAGAGTACAAACGGCGTATAGCTCATTTGATACCCAGGGATTTATCCATCAAGTCATGGACCAGACGTGGAATGAGCTGGAGCTAAAAGCCCGGATGCGTCGGATTTCGCTAACATTGGGAACGTTCTTGCCAAGTCGTTATGAAGATGCCTTGGCTATCCTTTTTGCCATTGACGAGCATTGCAGGGGTTTCCCGTACCTATTCTTTCCGGATTTTGTGGAGGTGTATGGACAGGGAGAAGAACACTGGACGCTTTCCATGGAAGCGCTGGAGCGTTTCACCCGGAAGTCATCTGCGGAGTTTGCCGTGAGACCCTTCCTGCTGCGTGAACCGGAACGAATGATGCGCCAGATGACGGTCTGGGCGGGGCACCCGAGCGAGCACGTTCGCCGTCTTGCCAGCGAAGGCTGTCGTCCACGGCTGCCGTGGGGGCAAGCGTTACCTATATTTAAGCGCGATCCTGCTCCGGTATTGGCCTTGCTGGAGCTGTTGAAAGCCGATCCCTCACTGTATGTACGTAAAAGTGTAGCCAACAACCTGAACGACATCGCCAAGGACCATCCCGAAACGGTCATTGCAACAGCTCAACGCTGGAAAGGCTCGCATCCCGACACCGACTGGATCGTACGTCACGGCTGTAGATCTCTGATTCGCAAGTCCAGCCCCGAGGTAATGGCGCTGTTTGGCTATGCCGAAGAAACGAACGAGTCCCCGTTAGTCACGGAAGCATCTTTTACCGCCGATCCGGCTGTGTTGAAGCTCGGGAATAGCTGTGAGCTGAGCTACGCGCTTCAACTTCGGGAAGGAGACCCGGTGCGAGTTCGCATCCAATATGGCATCGACTTTGTAAAGGCAAGAGGACAAGTCTCGCGTAAATTATTTCTGCTTTCCGACAAAACCGTTCCCGGAGGAACTCGTCTTGCAGGTATGCGGACACACCGTTTTGCAGAACTGACGACCCGCCGACATTATCCGGGCGCACACCGTATTATACTGCTGGTAAACGGACAAGAAGTGGCTTCTACATTAGTGGAGCTTCAGTTTTAAAAGCTCTATAGCAGCAGAGAGAAGGAGTCTGAAACCAGGCTCTTTCTTTTTGTCGTTCGCTTCTACGGACTTTGTTTTTCCAAAAAAATAATTCTGGATTTAGAACCTGGTACTAGGACGTGTTATAATAAGATTATATCGTAGCTTTCATCTTATGTATAAAGGGGAATGTACAATTTGACAGATCAACAGCAATGGCTTGCGCCTGAATATTACAATATGACTGCGGAAATGGAGCACCATGACGCTGGCAAAGCAGCAATCAAGTGGTTAAGCGAAACAGGAGACTACGAGGAAATTACCTATGGTGAGCTGCTCAAAAAGGCTAATCGACTGGCAGGAGGGCTCGCAGGACTGGGATTTAACAAAGGAGACCGGGTTCTGGTCATAGTACCACGTCGCATTATTGCGTATGTGATTTACCTGGCATGCTTAAAGCTGGGACTTGCCGTCATTCCTTCTTCCGAAATGCTGCGGGCCAAGGATATTGCCTATCGACTTCGCCATTCGGAAGCGCGCGGGGTGATTGCTTGGACCGGAGTTACTGGTGAGGTGAACAAAGTAGACGGGGATTTGCCTTCCCTAGATTACCGTATCGCGGTTTCCAGCGACGACACGGTAGCCGAACCCGGTTGGCTGGCGCTGAATGAGCTGATGGCAGGACAGGAAGATACCTTTGAAGCTGTGAAAACACACCGGGATGACATGGCAATTCTGGCCTATACCTCCGGGACCACAGGAAACCCAAAGGGTGTCGTACATAGCCACGGCTGGGGATATGCCCATCTGCGAATTACATCCCCATGGCTGGATATCCAAGCCTCGGATACGGTATGGGCTACAGCTGCGCCAGGCTGGCAAAAATGGATTTGGAGTCCGTTTTTATCCGTACTGGGCAATGGAGCGACTGGATTCGTATATCATGGTTCGTTTCGTCCGGGTCGATATTTACAGCTCATGCAGCAGTACGGAATTCAAGTGTTGTGCTGTACCCCGACGGAATACCGGATTATGGCGAAAGCAGACGGTCTGGATCAATATGATCTGTCCCAATTGCGCAGCGCAGTTTCTGCGGGAGAACCTCTTAATCAGGAGGTCATTAACAAGTTTCAGGATCAGTTCAACATTACGATTCGTGACGGTTACGGCCAGACGGAAAGCACTTTGATTATCGGTAATTTGAAGGACGCACCTTTGCGCACAGGTTCAATGGGAAAATCCATTGCGCCAGGACTGGTTGAGATCGTAGACGAGGACGGTGTTCCGCTGGCTCCGGGCCAAGTGGGCGATATTGCAGTGCGTGCTGATCTGCCGGCATTATTCCATACGTATTACCTGGATCCAGAGCGCAAAGGGGTCAGTGTCCATGGAGACTATTTTGTTACAGGAGACCGGGCGCGCAAGGACGAGGATGGATACTTCTGGTTTGAAGGACGCGGTGACGACATCATTATTAGCTCCGGTTATACCATCGGTCCCTTCGAAGTGGAGGAAGCGCTCATGAAGCATGACTCTGTACAGGAGTGTGCTGCCGTAGCCAGTCCTGACGAAATCCGGGGACATATTGTAAAAGCCTACGTTGTACTCAAAGCCGGAGTAGAAGGATCACCGGAGTTGGTGAAGGAACTGCAACATCATGTAAAAGCATCGACAGCACCTTACAAGTATCCACGAAAAATAGAGTTTATTCAGGAGCTTCCCAAAACCAGCTCGGGTAAGATAAGAAGAGTGGAGCTGCGTGAACTGGAGAAGCAGTCTGTACTGTAATTGTAGATTGTAAATATCATGAAATGCGGAACAGGAGCGTGGGAAAATGAGTTCATTTGAAGCATTGCTGGAGCAATATGCAGAGCTTGTCGTAAAAGTAGGGGTCAACATCCAGCCCGGACAGGTGTTTTTGGTCACTGCACCACTGGAAACCGTCGAATTTACGCGGCTGATTGTTAGCAAAGCCTATGAAGCAGGGGCCAAATATGTGCAGGTGGAGTTCGAGGACGATCAGATTACGCGCAGCCGTTTTGAGCATGGTGACGAAGCCAGCTTTGATTACTATCCAGCTTGGAAGGCAGAAATGATGGAGAAATTCGCCGAAGAGGGTGGAGCCACGCTAACGATTAAGGTGCCGAACCCTGATCTGTACCAAGGCATTGATCCGCAACACGTTTCTCGTGCGACAAAGGCGGCGGCTACGGCGAGAGAAGGCTATGCTCACTATACGCGGAATGCTAAGATTAGCTGGTGTTTGATTAAAGCACCGACGAAGGCTTGGGCCGATAAAGTATTTGCCGATGTAGCAGAGAAGGACCGCATTCGAGTCATGTGGGATACAATCTTCCAAATGAATCGTGTAGACGGCTCTGATCCTATTCAAAATTGGCAGGGCCATCTAAATAATCTCAAACAGCTACAAAATAAGCTGAATCATAAAAACTATAAAAGTCTACACTATCGCGCACCCGGAACAGATTTGAGAATCGAACTGGCCGAAAGACACATTTGGCGCGGAGGCGGTGGTGAAAACGCCCAAGGAATTTATACCGTGGCTAATATGCCGACAGAAGAAGTGTTCACAATGCCTAAACGTACAGGTGTAAATGGTTATGTCACCAGCACGATGCCGTTAAATTTGAACGGACAGCTGGTGGATCGCATCACATTTACCTTTAAGGATGGCAAAGTTACCAAATATACAGCAGAATCCGGTGAGCAGCATTTGACGAATTTGTTGGCTACGGATGAAGGGGCCAGCTATTTGGGTGAAGTTGCGCTGGTGCCGCACGATTCACCGATTTCCAATCTCAATCGGATCTTTTACAACACAGGGATTGATGAAAATGCCTCCTGTCACTTGGCGCTCGGCAGTGCGTATCCGTTTAACCTCGAAAAAGGAACACAAATGAACCGGGAAGAGCTGCTCCAGAACGGTGCCAATGTCAGCCTGACCCATGTTGACTTTATGATCGGCTCGGCTGAGCTGGATATTGACGGCGAGCTACAAGACGGCAGTACAGAGGCTGTGTTCCGCAAAGGAAATTGGGCGATTTAAACCTATTCTCAATCTCGATTAAAGCAACCCGCAAGCGATCTTATTCGTTTGCGGGTTTTTGTATATGCTAAATATCAAACTGCGCTTGTATTGCAAAATATAAAGTGCTAAACTGAGTTCAAACATAAATTTAAACTATGTTTAAAATATTGTTTTAGTTTTATAATTCTGGCCTATTCAATCTACTTTGAATGGACTAGTTAAGAGGAGGATAACCATGAATCATGCAGACAAAAAACAACAAACCAAGGAAAAAATATTACACGCTGCGCTTGAATTCATTAAAAAGGAAGGCTTCGAGGCCGTTACAATCAGGAAAATTGCCGACCTGTCGACCACCAATATTTCTCTGGTTAATTACTATTTTGGCTCTAAGGAAAATCTGCTCAGTGAAGCCATTGAGGTGATATTAAGTGGATTTCAGCACACCTTTTCTATTTTGGACCATACAGCGATCCCACCCCAAGATCGACTGAAACAATTTTTGTTTGATTATTTACAGGTCATTCGGCAATACCCGGAGCTTCTCTCACGCGTCATTGTCATGGGCAGCACGCCCTTCGCATCCCAACAGGAATACGGAAGGTTTTTAAACATGATGGGATTCCCCAAGGTGCAAAGTACGATCAAGGAGCTTACTGGTGAGCAACAGCCAGAACGATTGCTAGCGATGATGCTGCAAATATTCGGGGCTATTTTTCTTCCCGCATTAATGAGCCCGATTCTTGAATCTGGAACGGCTGTGGAAATGCCTTCAATCGAGGAACAATTAAACCTGTTGTTTGATAGATATTTTGATAAATGAGGATTTTGCAAAATGCTCAAATAATAAATGACTGGAGTGAATACTATGAATCTTCTGAGAAAATACTGGCAGGACGCAGGGGCGATCATCGGTGTGGTCGTATGTTTTGGTTTATTTATGAACAGAGCCATTTTTTCGGATATAACGGGAATGCTATGGTTAAGCTTTGTTGCCATCCTTTTTCATCAATTTGAGGAGTATCGCTGGCCTGGATATTTTGCCGGTTTGTTTAACAACGTCATGTTTAAAAGTGAAGCCCCAGATCGCTACCCCTTAAACACCCAATCAGCCATGATTATTAATGTGGTGATTGCCTATGTGTTTTATTTACTTCCGGTATTATTTCCACACGTGATATGGCTTGGACTCGCACCTGTTTTTATGGGCTTTTTCCAGGTAGTCTGGCACGGCATTGTGAATATAAAAGCAAAAACCTTATATAACCCTGGCTTGTTTACGGCAGTATTCCTGCATGTTCCAGTTGGAATCTGGTACATTCACGATATATTGAAGTACAATGCACCGACCCTAACAGACTGGATCTGGGGGACGATCTACTTTACTCTTGCTGTATATATATTCATAATAAAAGGGAATATATGGTTGAAAAACAGTAATTCTCCCTACCCTTTTTCTAAACAACAGCTAGGATCGTACGATCGTAAATAGTGTATGTTGGATGATCCTCAATGTCCTTGTTTACAAGTTGGAAATAAGTAGAGGTATTCTGGAAATGTGGTTCGGTTACACTTGGTTTGTACCTCATTGAAACAAGGAAAGAGTGATCTCATGATGAAACATTCATATCAACCACATGAACCAAAAAAGCTGCCCTATAAGCTAATCACAGCTACCGCTTTGATGGCTATAAGTTTCGCTGCCATCACCGGATGCGGTAATAGCGGAGAAGCAAAATCAACTGCTCCAATTACGGAAGGTGCGGTTGCACCATCTACCAATTCTTCGGTACAGCAAACGGACGATAATAGTAAGAGTGCAGCAGATTCCAAAGATACCGGAAAGGGGTCTGAGCAAGGCTCAGCTTCGGCCCGTCAGTCATCTGCCAGCAGTGCAGCGCCATCCAATGCCCTAACTAATAACAAACACAGTTTCTCAGCAAGCATACTCAATGAAGCCAAGCAGGGGACGCTTCCGAATTTGCCCAAGGGTCTTGGTTTGGGAACGGGCAGTGATCTTTTGTTCGAGCTGTGGGGTAAATCCGAGTCAGGCTCTACTGGCCATCTGCGGAGCTATGCCAAGCATCATACGGAAATTGTATTGGATGGAAGCGATAAAGTTACGGAGATTACATCATCCGATCCATCTTATACAAAGCTGCTCATCAACCAAGTCTTTAAAGAACTGGGTAAGCCGACCGAAACGAATTATACCTCCAAAGACGTACCCAGTACCGCTGAAGCCAGTTATACGATCAAAAATGCTTCCGGGCTGGATCAGTATCTAGTATTTTCTTATCAGACAAAAACACAAAAAATCAACTATGTCAGATTGTATTTTAACTCGATGACACCATAATTGGATAATAAATAAGAGTCGCTTCCGTAACCATCCTGGAGGCGACTTATTTGTCTGAGCAATTGCTATTACATTTTCATGCTCGCTGGGATCATGCATGGCCTAGGTTGACAAATAGTATGTTATTCGCTATTCTAATACCCATAGGGGTATACGTATAATAGAAATTAGATTACATTCCCCTCAAAAAAATAAGCGGAGGTATGTACAATGTCATCAATTAATATCCAAGCAGATCAAATTCTGGATTGTAAAGGACTTGCTTGTCCCATGCCCATTGTCAAAACGAAAAAAGCTATGAATGAGCTCAATGCCGGGCAGGTTATTGAAATTCAAGCCACGGACAAAGGCTCATTAGCCGATTTACAGAGTTGGGCCCAAAACACCGGACATCAATATTTGGGCACTCTTCAATCGGGAGATGTCATGCAGCATTATTTACGTAAATCCAATCCCGATGAAACGAAGCAAGAACAGACCTTTCCATGGACAATAAGCCACGAAGAATTGCAGACGAAACTATCCGCAAACGAGAAAATAACGTTGCTGGATGTCCGTGAACCCGCGGAATTTGCTTTCAAACGTATCCCTGGCTCAAAATCCATTCCTCTTGGAGAACTGGAAAGCAGACTCGGTGAGCTAAATGTAGATGGCGAAATCGTAGTGATTTGCCGAACTGGAATCCGTAGTGATCTGGCCTGCCAGCAATTAGCAGCCAAAGGCGCCCAAAACGTCAAAAATGTGCTTTTAGGCATATCCGCATGGACAGGTGCGACTGAGGGGAGCAAAACCATATGACTACGACAACAGGAATCAGCGCCATGACAGCGCAGGAATTGACTAAAATCATTTTAAATAATGAACATCTCTTTATCGTAGATGTCCGTAACGAAAGTGATTTTAACAATTGGAAGGTGGAGGGCGAACAGATTGAGATTATCAACCTTCCGTATTTCGATTTACTGGATGACGTTGACCATGTACTGGAGCAAATTCCGGATAATGAACCAGTACTAGTCATCTGCGCCAAGGAAGGGTCTTCTATATTTGTCGCAGAACAGTTGGTTGCAGCCGGCCGGACCCAACTATTTTACCTTCAAGGAGGGATGAAAAGCTGGAGTGAATATCTGGAGCCTGTCAAAGTCGCTGAACTCCAGAATGGCGGAGAACTATTTCAATTCGTTCGAATCGGCAAAGGCTGTCTTTCCTACATGATCATTTCCGAAGGAGAAGCGGCTGTCGTGGATACACTGCGGATGACGGATGTTTTCGAACAATTTGCCCGCGAAAAAGGAGCCCAAATCACACATACAATAGACACTCATCTACATGCAGATCATATCTCGGGAGGCAAAAAGCTGGCAGAGAGCGTAGGGGCAACCTACTGGCTACCATCCAAAGACGCTGAAGAGCTGACTTTTGATTATGCCAAACTGGAAGATGGCCATGCCATTACGGTTGGTAACACAACGATTAACATCCAGCCAGTGTACTCTCCTGGTCATACCATCGGCAGCACATCCCTCATTGTGGATCAGCAATTTCTGCTGACCGGAGACATTTTGTTCATTCAATCCATTGGCCGTCCTGATTTGGCGGGGAAAGCGGAGGATTGGGCATGGGGAAAATAACACCAACGGAAGAAGAACAACAAGACATGGAAATGGGGCCTAACCGCTGTGCCATACATGACAACTAAAGTAGGTGCATGATGGATATATTTCTGTATGGAGTTATGGTGCTTCTGGGTCTGATCGGATCATTCTTTTCCGGTTTGCTGGGTATAGGCGGAGCCATTATCAATTATCCGTTATTGCTTTTTGTCCCGACTGGCTTGGATGTAGCGCATTTTTCGGCGCAAGAAGTGTCCACGATTAGCATGTTTCAGGTCTTCTTTGCTTCATTGGCGGGGGTATTAGCCTTTCGCAGTAAAAAAGACGAGCCTCCCCTTGTGCATAAGGGACTTGTCTTGTATATGGGCACAAGCATTATGCTTGGAAGTCTGATCGGCGGAATGGTGTCTCATTTTCTGGATGAACAGGTGATCAATATCATTTACGGGGTGCTGGCGATGATCGCCGTCGTACTCATGCTTATACCAAATAAAGGGGGATCCGAACAATCCACAAGCGAAATTACGTTTAACAAATGGATCGCGGTGGGGTCCGCCTTTTTGGTCGGTATCGTATCAGGCGTCGTAGGGGCAGGAGGGGCATTCATTTTAATTCCCATTATGTTAACCGTGCTCAAGATTCCTACCCGAACGACCATTGCATCCTCACTCGCTATTGTGTTCATTTCCACCATTGGCGGTGTGATTGGCAAAATATCAAGGGGCCATATTCCGGTTATCGTAACTACTTTTACGGTATTGGGGAGTTTGATCGGCGCACCTCTGGGTTCCAAATGGAGTGCGAAAATCAATCCAGTTATTTTGCGATACAGTTTAGTGGTATTGATCCTTCTTACTGCCATTAAGATTTGGAGTTCCATATTAGGAGTTTAAATAAGAAAGTTGTAGTGAAAAGGAGCATACAGGATGAATCAGGAACATACTCAGCAAAAAACAACCATCGTATTATTCAGCGGGGAGCTGGATAAGGCTATCGCTGCATTTATTATCGCGAATGGTGCGGCAGCTTACGACCATGAAGTGACCATCTTCTTTACGTTTTGGGGGCTAAATACGCTGCGTAAGGAGGAACTCGTACGCACGAATAAGGGACTACTCGAAAAAGCCTTTGGTTGGATGATGCCGCGCGGACCCCAAAAGCTTGCATTATCCAACATGAATTTTGCAGGACTCGGACCGCAGATGATCAAGCATGTCATGAAAAAGCATAATGCGCTTTCCCTTCCTCAGCTTATTGAGCTGGCGCAAGAGCAGGGGATCAAGCTGGTGGCCTGTACTATGACCATGGATCTGCTAGGACTGCAACAGGGAGAGCTGATGGACGGTTTGGAATATGCCGGAGTAGCTGCCTACCTGGGGGATGCTTCGCAGGGCAAGGTAAATCTATTCATTTAGGGTGTCCTAATTATTTTTTTGGTTTATAATATACCTATACATGTATATGATTAAATCAAAAAGGAGTCTATACCTTATGGATTACAATTATAGTGATGAACTGAAAACGCGCCTGAGAAGAATTGAGGGTCAGGTGCGTGGGGTGCTTCGTTTAATGGATGAAGGACAGTCCTGCAAGGACGTAGTAAGCCAGTTATCTGCCGTACGCAACGCATCCGATAAAGCGATTGCCCAAATCGTAGCAGAGAATCTGCAACGTTGTATATTGGAAGAGCAAGAAGCTGGTGGAGATACAGATAAACTTGTTAAGGAAGCGATTCAGCTCCTCGTAAAAAGCCGTTAAGGAGGTCATTTTCGGTCAATTGCTGGAAAGACAACACGAGCTTGATCCGAAGCAAGAAACGCTTATGGTATGCAGAAGCATAATTTTTTTTCTTAGGGCAATATTATTTCAAAAATTATTGCCCTCTATACATAAGGAATACTGGACATAAGCGCCTAAATTTCGATTAAAATAAACACGATTTTTTAAAAATATAACGGGAGCCTGTGGAAGCAGTCTGAGAGTACGACTAAACCGTCGTAGACCGTGTGAACCTGTTGGATAATGCCAGCGTAGGGATATAAGTGCATACATATGTATAAGCCCACGCCTGTTGATTAACCAT
>NZ_JBITPH010000001.1:0-69279 GCF_050467685.1 Paenibacillus sp. NRS-1782 | reverse complement strand
CTGGTTATAGAAAGAGCGATATGCTCATTTTGAAACTGACGAGATAAAATATCTCTTTGTTTGCTTCCATTTTATACAGCCTGACGGCATGTACCAAAATCTCAGCTTTGGATTTTGCAAGCAAAATCCGTACTCACTCGTTGTTCAGTTTTCAAAGATCAAACCATCATATTCTCTTACTTTGTTTCACCACCGCATCTCAGCGGCGACTTGATTAATATAACATACATTTGGGATTTAAGTCAACACTTTTTTAAAATTATTTTTCAATTTCATTTCAGCGTTATTCTCAAAAAAAATTCCCGGGCTTTAAGGGCCGAGAACTAATGTATCATATAATCGAATACCCCGTCAACTATATTTTAAAACAAAAGCATTTTTTCACTTGCCCTTGCCAGAAAGCTCCGCATATTAAACAATCCTTGTTCCTTGATTAAACTCTATATACACTCACATAGCCTGTCCAAACAATATCATTTTCAATCCCAGTAAAAGTGCAATTCCAGGCAATCCCAAAACCGTTACGGACCCCATCGTCACCGGATTAATAGGGATATACACCTGCGTGACCCACCCCGAATAATTAATAACATACAGCGCAATTGCCGCCAGAGTCATATGTGCCCCAAACACAGTAAGCCAGCCGATACCCAGACGTTTTTTGAGGATTAGATATGACAGCACCACAACGCAAGCAATCAGAACAAGCCAAACAGCGCCTCTCATTCGGCTCTCCGTTTATGAACACGATCTGCGTCATTGGCATACCCTGGTTCATCTGCGGGCAGGTGGAAACGATGTAGCCCTTGCTGTTTGGCACATTTTAAATGTATCTGATATTTACGCTCCGCAGCTTCCAGAACAAAAATGGCATAGTCGATTGCGTCCTCGCCTGTAGCTTCATGAAATAACCGATGCGCTCTTAGCCACTCCGCATGCGAAGCCCGAATCTGGGCAAATAGCTCCTGACGATTCTCTGCTTCCGATTTGCCGTGTTCCTGTCGACGAAAATTTTGCTTCACCCGTTCCCACATCCATTCATCCTCCTCACAAGCTGAATTATGTGACAGTCTGTAAGACTACCTTATTCATACTTATTTAACAGAGGACAAACTTAGAACAGGAACCATCTAACCAGTCATATCATCACAAAATAAAAAAGGAGCCATAACGGCTCCCTAATGTGTCGAGAAAATCCATAAGATTTATCGGCACTAAAAATATCTATAACGTATAGTTGTACTTATTAGTTCAGCTCTCTGCGACCTTCCAGCGCTTTGGACAGCGTAACCTCATCGGCATACTCCAAATCCCCGCCTACCGGCAATCCGTGAGCAATACGAGTAACCTTGATTCCAAAAGGACGCACCAGCCTGGAAATGTACATGGCCGTCGCTTCTCCTTCAATGTTCGGATTCGTAGCCAAAATCAGCTCTTTGATGCGTTCATCACTAAGCCTGTTCAATAATTCCTTGAGCTTGATATCTTCTGGACCAATCCCCTCCATAGGAGAGATCGCCCCGTGAAGCACATGATAAAAGCCGTTAAACTCCTTGGTACGCTCCATAGCTACCAGATCCTTGGAATCCTGAACAACACAAATGACGGAAGCATCCCTCGTCTTATCCTGACAGATCCGACAAGGGTCCGTGTCCGTAATATTGCCACAGACGGAACAGAAGTGAAGATTGCGTTTCACATTGACCAGTGCTTTGGCAAAATCAATCACATCGTCTTCCTTCATTTTCAGAACGTGAAAAGCCAACCGGGCGGCCGTCTTAGGCCCCACCCCCGGCAGGCGCGTAAATGCATCAATCAGCTTTGCAATCGGCTCCGGATAATACAATAGTGTGCTTCTCCTTTATGCGCAGTCTAGAACAGGCCCGGAATTTTCATCCCGCCTGTAAATTTACCCATATCATCATTAGCCAGTTCATCTGCTTTGGACAAAGCATCGTTGACAGCAGTCAACACGAGGTCTTGCAGCATTTCCACATCATCAGGATCTACAGCCTCCGGTTTGATTGTGATGGAAAGCACTTTTTTATGTCCGTTTACCTCTACAGTCACAACACCACCGCCGGAAGTACCTTCAATTACTTTTCCGCCAAGCTCCTCCTGGGCTTTCAGCATTTGCTCCTGCATTTTTTTCACTTGCTTCATCATTTGGTTCATATTGTTCATTTCAATCATCTCCTTTAATGAAGTATACATCCAGACACTTTGATTTTAATCCTTTATAACTACCAGATCTTCACCGAAAAGTTCAATAGCTTCATCAATCCAGGGTTCCTTGGACTTTCCCGGCGCGTCATGCTCCTGCTCCAGTTGGAATTCTTCGGCAGGCTGGTCGGGAACTCCTTCAATCGCAGCATTCCAATCCTTTTGCATCATTGTCACCAGACGATAGGGATGACCCAACTGTTCGTGCAGAACCTTTTCTATGACCTGCTTGTTGGCAGGCTTTTCAGTAGTTTCACGGTGAATGTTGTTCTTAAACGCCACGAGTACGCTATCCTCTAATACAGACACTGGCTCGCCGTCCATAAACCATGCATGAACTGTGACTTTCGCTTCCTTGACTCCCTGCAAAATTTGGCTCCACTTACGCCCCGCTGCCGCAAATGCCTCTCCCGACTTCTCGGCGATATAGCGATCTAGCTGCGAAGGAAGCTTGACTGGCGCAGAAATCCGCGGAGCGGGAGCGCGTCCCCCGGGAGCCTGACGGTTCCCAGATGATGCATCCTGCCCTGCCCCGGCAGCCAATCCGCCTTGCAGTGCGCGTTCCAGCTTCTTCTCCAGCTCAGCAAGCTGGCGCTTCAAAAAGGCTACATCCTCCTGATTGGCAGCAGCACCGGAATGCTGTATGGTTGGCTGAGCAGCGGCTCCAGCTGCCCCAGGAATGCTGCACAGCTTCAATAGTGCCACCTCAAACAAGGTTTGCGGCTGAACGGCATACTTCATCTCGCTCTGATAGCGATTAAGCGTGTCGATCATGCTAAAAAGCTGCTCCTTGGTAAAAGCTTCTGCCACTTCCTTGAACTGCTCTGGCTCCAGCACGCGCTCTGTCATTTTAGTTGCCTGCGGTACCATCTTAATCATAAGCAGATCTCTGAAATAGTACAGCAGATTTTCCATACATTTATCTGCGCTTTTACCTTCTTGCATAAAGTTCTCAATCATTTGCAGTACTGTGCCGACATCTTCTTTCAGCAATGCCAAGGCAAGCTTGGCGAATTGTTCAGACGCAATACCTCCCGTCATATCCAACACCTGCTGATAAGTAACCCGACCGTCTGTAAACGAAGATATTTGATCCAGAACGCTAAGTGCATCCCGCATTCCACCATCTGACAGACGTGCAATGTACTGTAATGCGTCCGAATCAGCCTCTATGTTCTCCTGTCGACATATGAGATCAAGCCGCTCCGTCTGCTCCTCTAGCGATACCCGCCGAAAGTCAAAACGCTGACAACGCGAAATGATCGTCGCCGGAATCCGGTGCGGTTCTGTCGTAGCCAATATGAACATCACGTGTGGCGGCGGTTCTTCCAGCGTCTTAAGCAACGCATTGAACGCTTCCGTCGTCAGCATGTGCACTTCATCGATGATATAAACCTTGTGCCGTACTTCCGTCGGCGCATATTTGACTTTATCGCGCAAATCACGAATCTCTTCAACGCCCCGGTTGGAGGCTGCGTCAATCTCCTGTACATCCATGACCGCTCCGGCCGTGATCCGTTTACAGGCTTCGCATTCGTTGCAAGGCTCCGGCGCCGGTCCATGCTCACAGTTAATTGCCTTGGCCAAAATTTTGGCCGCACTCGTCTTACCCGTTCCTCGCGGACCGCTGAACAGGTAGGCATGGGACGTGCGATTTTCGCGGATGGCATTCTGCAATGTCTGGATAATATGCTGTTGTCCTACCATGTCCTTGAACGACTGAGGCCGCCAAGCACGGTACAACGCTATATGTTCCAATGCGCGTTACCCTCTTTCCCATTCACTTTCATAAACATTATGTTCACTTCATTATACTATACTCCCGTCCGAATCTAAACCGGACACCTTTCAATCTAAGAGCAAAAGAAAACCGCCTTATGAAAAGCGGTTAAACTAATCCTTTTTAAGTGGATAATAAATGAATTAAGATAATTTTTTGGTCAGAATTATTTCCAACGGCTCATTTTCGAGTAATAAACACCCTGCATCCCTATATCCTAATTTTCTATAGAAGTGCTGAGCCTCTTCATTTGCCAGAGTAGATGTCATAACCAATTTGAAGCCCTTTTGTTTCATTTGATCTTCCCAAAAGAGAACAACTTGCTTACCTACACCCTTGTCTCGATATTGTTCATCGACCCAAATCATATTTAGGAAAGGTGTGTTGTCCCAAAAGTATCCATACCTCATCCATCCGATATTACTTTCATCTTGGTTCCGCAGTATGTATATTTCATTTCCCTTTATTTTTACCTGTATTAAGCTCTCTGAAATATGATGGTCACGGTCTCGTATGTATCCATAGTCTGAATCAGTGGCAAAAACAATTCTCATCTTTATTCCCCCTTTATGCCACATTAATAACAGAAAAACATGAATGTAATTAAACATCGCTAAGCACAAAAAAACATCTTCGCAATGACTGCCAAGATGTTCTAATTCCTAAATATAAACCGTGCACCCGTTATTGATCGTTGTGATCCGAGCGGCAAGCCTGAACAACAACTCGGGCTAGGCCACCCTCCGGCACAAGAGTGATCTCGCTTATGGCTGCTTCCTTCCGGACCTGACCAGGTTCACAAGTACTCATTGCGGAGGACCCAACCGTCAACATTGTGGGCAGGGACCAGCCTCACATCAACAACACCTCTAACAGGAATTCAACCTCGCTATAGCGGATTGCGAGTTACAGGGCACCGCTACCTCCCCATCTAGCACGGTGAAAATAAGTATATCTCAAGGCCGCACAAAAAGCAAACATCCTCAACAAAAAGAGCCCTCTGCAATAGCAGAAGACTCTAATAACTTTATAACCTGCGGTAGTCGATTAGATACCGTATTTCTTCTTGAAACGATCCACACGGCCGCCAACATCAAGGAATTTCTGCTTTCCTGTGAAGAATGGGTGGCAAGCGGAGCAAATCTCCACGCGCAGAGAACCTTTCACAGAACCGGTTTCGAACGTATTTCCGCAAGCACAAGTGACATTAGTTACGTTAAATTTCGGTTGAATAGCTTGTTGCATTGAACTTTCACCTCTTTCCGCCCTGAACGTCCTATCAGCCCAGAGTTGTATGAACACATGTTCACATTATAGCACCTGGATATGAGCGTTTCAACAACTCTTTTGTGTATCCAAAAATGGCGTAAAACAGGTGCAATCCAACCCGCTATTGACCGTTTTAGGCCTTGGCAAATTTGGGACGCGCCAGCCCTTGAGGCGGTACGTGGGTGTAAGACCCGATAACGACATCGGGCAGTTCCTCCCGGTAAATCTCAAGCATTTGCTTCATGCCAAGAATCTCACCTTGGGCAGGTGGAATCAGCTCCAGATAGCTTTCAGGATCAATATTCAGGTTGCGCATCTGAATAAGCTTGAGCTTTGTGCGTTTGGCAAACTCAATCATCGCTTCGATTTCTTCCTCGCGGTCTGTCACGCCCGGAAAAATCAAATAGTTAATCGACGTATATACTCCCTGCTCGGAAGCATAACGAAGTGATTTTTCCACATTGGCTAACGTGTAACCACGCGGCTTGTAATACGCATTGTAATGGTCGTCCAGCGCGCTAATCGTGCTGACCCGCATCAGATCAAGTCCAGCATCTACGATTCCACTGATATGATCGTTCAAGCCTGCATTCGTATTAATATTGATGTATCCCATATCTGTAACGGAACGGACCTCTTTGATCGAATCTATAATCAATTTGGCCTGAGTAGAAGGCTCACCTTCACACCCTTGACCAAAGCTAATAATGGACTCCGGTGTTTTCAAATGCTCCAACATGACTTCCACAATCTCATCGACACGAGGGCGGAAGTTCATTCTCGTCTGAGGGGATACAAAACCACTGTCATCCGGCTGTTCCGATATGCAACCAAAGCATCCGGCATTACAAGAATAAGACACCGGAACTCCACCCTCCCAGCGATTCAGGAACGTGTTCGAGGAAGTAAGACACTCATAGCCTAATGCACAGTTGGACAAATGTTGGTACAGCCGATTTTCCGGGTACTGCTCTGTCATCCGCTGCACGCCCTGCTTTACCTCGTGGCGGTCACAGTTTTCCGGATTCCATTTGGACGGATTATCGCTCCGCTCTGCCGTTACATAAAAAGCTCCATCCTTCCAGACCACGGCCGAATAGCCGAACAAGGGGAGCTTATACTCCTTATCGGTCTTCACATACCCTGGCAGGCACAAGCGTGTAAAGCCTTGAGGTAACAAAGCCCCTACTGCCTGCATATCGCCCGGCAAGGAAACCATTTCCCCGGAATTAGGGTTCATACCGACCGGGCGTGTGTTGGGCAGACTTACCAGCGTAGCACCTTCCGGTAGCGGAATAAGCTCATCTTCCATGATTTCAACAACCATGTCCGCACTGCGGGCAAGCCCATACAAAGAAGCATGATCATATACATTGCCTTTTTCGTCGGCATACACCAAATACATTGTGGAGCTCCTTTCGTTCCGTCAAGCGCACGCCTTAAACCAATCGAACCGTGACGGCTGCGTGCTTGAGGAACAGATAAATACCTATCATGGAAATGACGATTATCCATAAACTGATCATTGTTATTCAGGGTAGCTATACTGCTGGCTTTAGTTGGTTGAAGCTGGAACCGATGCTGCGGTGGAACGCGTGGTTCTCCGTTGCGGAGTGCTTGAAGTGCTTTGTGACCCGCCGGACGGTGCCGTTGTATCAAACGAGGCCAAAAACTCTGCGTTATTACTGCTGTTCCGCAATTTCTTTAGGAAGCCTTCCACAAAATCGTGACTTTCCGTCATATTTTTACGAATGGCCCAAATGGTATCCAATTCTTCCTTGCCTAACAACATTTCCTCACGCCGGGTACCGGAGCGACGAATATCAATAGCTGGGAATATGCGGCGTTCCGCAAGCTTGCGGTCCAAATGAAGCTCCATATTGCCTGTACTTTTAAACTCTTCATAGATAATGTCGTCCATCCGCGATCCTGTATCAATGAGCGCTGTGGCCAAAATGGTAAGACTTCCGCCCTCTTCCACATTCCGCGCCGCACCAAAAAAGCGTTTCGGACGGTGGAAAGCCCCTGGATCAATACCCCCACTAAGCGTACGTCCGGATGCTGGAATGACCAAGTTGTAGGCACGTGCAAGACGAGTAATGCTATCCAGCAGGATAACCACGTCTTTTTTATGCTCTACAAGGCGAAGGGCACGCTCTAGAACCAATTCTACTACCTTGATATGGTTCTCAGGCAGTTCATCAAAAGTGGAAGCAATAACTTCACCTTTAACAGAACGCTGCATGTCAGTCACTTCTTCCGGACGCTCATCAATCAGCAAGACAAACAGCTCAATCTCGGGATTGTTAGTAGAAATGCTATTGGCAATTTCTTTGAGGAGAAGTGTTTTACCAGCTTTGGGAGGTGCCACAATGAGTCCACGCTGTCCAAGTCCGACAGGGGCCAATATATCCATTATTCTCGTAGACAAATTATTGGGGGTAGTTTCAAGGACTAATTTAGTTTGCGGATACAGTGGAGTCAGTGCAGGAAAGTGTAGCCGCTCAGCAGCTTGCTCAGGACTTCTTCCATTGACGGCGTTAACTTGAAGCAATCCAAAATATCGTTCATTCTCTTTCGGAGTCCGGCATTTACCGGATACTAGATCGCCTGTTCTCAAGTCAAACTTGCGGATTTGTGAAGCAGAGATGTAAATATCTTCGGTACTCGGGAGGTAATTGATCGGCCTCAGAAAGCCGTAACCTTCAGGAAGTATTTCCAGAACCCCCTGCATAAACATCAATCCGCTCTTCTCGGCTTGTGCACGCAGGATAGCAAAAATTAATTCTTTTTTCTTGAGCGTTCCGTAGTACGGGATCTGGTATTGCTTGGCCAGCTTGTACAGATCGGTCAGCTTCATTTCTTCCAGATCGGAAATTTGCAGATCCATATAATAACCACCTATTCAATTATTAAGTCCATTCAAAACTAAATGATAGACAATGATATCATAAACGCCATCAACATAATTTTAACCAAAACAAATAAAGTTATGCAGCCATCTGCTTGGATTATACCGAATTATTCCGGTTTTCCGATAAAAGATTGTTAGGTATGAACCTATATCTTGTATCATGCAGCGGCTGCATAGAGCCTATCCATTTTATTGTTCATCCGTTCCGGGAGTCCCAAAATGTACGAAGTTTGTTATTCTGTCTGCCGCCATACGTCCGCGCCCAAAAGACGCAGATTGGAGACGAGATGGTCATAACCACGGTCGATGTATTCGACACCTGACACCTCGGTTACACCTTCACTTACTGTAAGTCCAGCAATGACAAGCGCTGCACCAGCACGCAGATCGGCCGCTTTGACTTTAGCCGCATTCAGCTTGCCGCCCTCAATAATAGCCGAACGACCTTCCACGCGGATTTTAGCCCCCATTCGTACAAGTTCAGGGACATGTTTAAAACGATTGCTATAAACAAAATCGCTCAGTACACTAACCCCTTGCGCCTGAGTAAGCAAACTGGTCATAGGAGATTGCAAGTCCGTGGCGAATCCGGGGTAAACTAAGGCTTTAACATCAACGTGCTCATATGAAGATGAACCCAGAACACGAATACTTTCGTCATATTCCTCTATACCAATACCCATTTCCTGCATTTTTGCAGTCAGGGCCTCCATATGCTTGGGAATTACGTTGTCAATCAAAACATTACCACGAGTAGCCGCAGCAGCAATCATATATGTGCCCGCTTGTATGCGGTCAGGTATGATGGAGTGACGGCAGCCATGCAGCTCGGACACACCTTCAATCCGGATCGTTTCCGTTCCGGCCCCCTTAATAATGGCTCCCATGGAGTTTAACAAGGTTGCTACATCTATAATCTCAGGCTCTTTAGCCGCATTTTCGATAATTGTGGCGCCTTTGGCACGTGCGGCCGCCAGCATAATGTTAATCGTAGCTCCTACACTGCTGACATCCAAATAAATCTTGGTACCGCGCAGCTCTTTGGCATGCAAATGAATAGCACCGTGCTCGTTCGTAACCGTAGCACCCAGTGCTTCAAAACCTTTGATATGCTGATCAATGGGCCGAGGTTCAAAATTACACCCTCCTGGCAAGCCGATGATCGCTTCCTTGAAGCGGCCTAGCATGGCTCCCATCATATAATAGGATGCTCGCAATTTCTTAACAGGTCCATTCGGCATGGGAATGGATTTAATGGAGGATGGATCTATTCTCATCTGGCTGCCTTCCCAGGCAACGGTTGCACCAAGTTCCTCCAGTATTTCGGAATACACCGCCACATCACTCAACAGCGGCAAATTGTCCAAAATGACTTCCGACTCTGCCAGAATGGCGGCGGGAATCAAGGCGATGGCACTGTTTTTGGCACCGCTGATGGAAACTGTACCTTGAAGCGGCCGTCCACCGGTGATCATCAATTTTTCCATAAGCTAGAGGGTCCCCCTACTTGTTTTGCAGTCGGTCAAATAATAAACTTTCAACTTTTTGGTGGTTAAAATGGAAAGACACCGGCTAAGCGGTGTGCTTTCCAAGTCAAACTATTCAACTGAACAGATTCAAATCTTCTGTGCAGAACTACTATTACAATCAAGAGATACATTGAACCATGCAGACGCACGGTACATCAACTTATTCTTACGCTTGGTTGTTGGAACCGAACTCACGGATTTTACCGATAACGGTTTGTTTAATCGCTTCACGACCTGGAGCGATAAATGTACGTGGGTCATAAGCATCCGGTTTCTCAGCAAGCACTTCACGAACCACTTTCGCGAACACGATTTGGTTCTCTGTGTTTACATTGATTTTGGAAGTTCCCAGCGAGATTGCTTTTTTGATATCATGCGTTGGGATACCCGTACCACCATGTAGAACGAGTGGAAGTTTGATTGCAGCGCAGATCTCTTCCATTTCTTTGAATCCGAGGTTTGGCTCGCCTTTGTAAGGTCCGTGAACGGAACCCAGTGCAGGAGCCAATGTGTCGATACCTGTTTCGTTAACGATACGCAGACAGTCGTCAAGCTTCGCGTACATTACGTCACCTACAACATCATCCTCTTGACCGCCAACCATTCCAACTTCAGCTTCAACAGAAACGCCTTTGGAATGTGCATATTCAACAACTTTTTTCGTTGTTGCAATGTTCGTGTCGATCGGGCTGTGGGAATCATCGATCATAACAGATGTAAAACCAGCATCCATAGCTTCTTTACATTTTTCAAAGCTGGAACCGTGATCCAAATGGATCGCAACCGGAACCGTAATTTTCATATCATGAATAAGACCTTCTACCATTTTAACAACAGTGTAGAAACCGCCCATGTGGCGTGCTGCACCTTCAGATACGCCCAGGATTACCGGGGATTTCTCTTCTTCAGCAGCGCCCAGAATAGCTTGAGTCCACTCCAGGTTGTTAATGTTGTACTGACCTACCGCGTATTTTCCTTCAAGTGCTTTGTTCAACATGTCTGTCATAGATACCAATGGCATGGTTACAGTCCTCCTAAGGTGTTTGGGTTTGTCTATATTTTAGCCGACATCACATACGGGCTTATTATACCACAACCCATGTTAAATACTAAACAAGCTTTTGCACATCAAAACATACGAAAATCACGCTCATGACGCCGTTTTTTCATAGAATTGTATAAGGAGAGGATTTACTTTCAGTATTTCCCATAAACACAAACAAAAAACCCTGTTGTGTTAACAGAGTTTTCAACCAAAGTGACTCGTTTCGTCACTCCTGAGTTGCTTGTTTACGGCGATTCGCATTTCATCAATATCAAAGGGCTTGGTAAAGTGCATGAGTGCTCCCAGCTCCGTCGCCTCTTTAATCATGTCCAGTTCTCCATAAGCTGTCATCATAATAACCTTGATATCGGGATTCATGGTCTTTAGATGCTTCAAGATTTCAAGTCCGTCCATACCCGGAATTTTCATATCGAGCAGAACCAGATCAGGCGGTTCCTTTTCAACAATTTCAAGTGCAATTTTTCCGTTTGCTGCCTGAAAGGTCTCGTAACCCTCACTTCCGAACACTTCCATCAGCAAAATTCGTATTCCATTCTGGTCATCGACGATTAACACTTTTTTCTTTTCCAATGTTTTAACCTCCTAAGATCTTAAAACGAGGATCATGCAGCTATTGCCATAACAGCGTCCGATGACGTACAATATCCGTCCCATACCCTAAAGTATATTCGCTCATGCAAAAAGAAAATCCTTCTCATATACATAATTGTGGAATATTCTTTCATAATCAGGAAGCGTGGAATAAAAAAAGACCTCCCTGAGGAGGTCTTACAGGCCGCAGCATTAGCCTTGAAGCTGTAATGCCGCCTTAACAAATTCACGGAACAACGGCTGTGGACGGTTCGGACGGGAAGTGAATTCCGGATGGAATTGTACCGCCAGGAACCAAGGATGCTCAGGCAGCTCCACAATTTCCACCAAACGTCCGTCCGGTGAAGTACCGGAAATGCGAAGACCTGCCTTTTCAATAACTTCACGATATTCGTTATTGAATTCATACCGATGACGGTGTCTTTCATATACCAGCTCATCGTTGTAGCAAGCCGAAGCCAGCGAGCCTTCCGTCAGCTTGCATGGATACAATCCGAGACGCATGGTGCCACCCATATCTTCGATGTCTTTTTGATCAGGCAGCAAGTCGATGACTGGATAATCCGTAGCTGGATTGATCTCCGAGCTGTTGGCTCCATCCAGACCAGCCAGGGAACGGGCAATCTCAATGACAGATACCTGCATACCAAGGCAAATACCAAAGAACGGGATTTTCTGTTCGCGAGCATAACGGATGGTGCTGATTTTACCTTCAATTCCGCGATCGCCGAAGCCGCCTGGTACGAGAATACCACCAATGCCGCCCAGCATGTCTGCCACGTTCTCGTCCGTTACTTCTTCTGCGTTCACCCAACGGATTTTCACATCCGCATTGGCGTCAAATCCGGCGTGCGAAAGGGATTCGACCACACTTAAATAAGCATCATGCAGTGCAACGTATTTACCAACAATGGCGATTTCAACCGTTTTATCCAGCTTTCTGATCCGTTCAACAAGCCCTTCCCACTCCGTCATATCCGGTGCAGGTGTTGTCAGCTTGAGGTGATTGACTACGATCTCGTCCAAGCCTTCTTCACGCAGGTTCAATGGAACCTCGTACAAAGTCGACGCATCGCGGCATTCTACTACTGCGTTAGCATCAATATCGCAGAACAGCGCGATTTTGGCCTTCATATCGGAGGAAAGTTCATGCTCTGTACGGCAAACAATGACATTCGGTTGAATGCCGATGCTGCGTAGTTCTTTTACACTGTGCTGAGTTGGTTTGGTTTTAACCTCACCAGCAGCCTTAATATAAGGAATGAGGGTTACGTGAATGTACATTACATTCTCGCGCCCAACCTCACTTTTGAGCTGACGGATCGCTTCCAAAAATGGCAAGCTCTCGATATCGCCCACGGTACCGCCGATTTCTGTGATAATTACGTCCGAGCCCGCTTCACGGCCTGCACGATATACGCGCTCCTTGATTTCGTTCGTAATATGAGGAATAACCTGCACCGTACCGCCCAAATACTCCCCGCGACGCTCTTTACTGATTACGCTGGAGTATACCTTGCCTGTCGTGACATTGCTGTTCTTGGACAGATTAATATCAATAAAGCGCTCATAGTGTCCCAAGTCGAGATCCGTTTCCGCACCGTCATCCGTTACAAACACTTCACCGTGCTGGTAAGGGCTCATGGTCCCCGGATCAACATTGAGGTAAGGGTCAAATTTTTGAATCGTTACCTTCAGTCCCCTGTTCTTCAGAAGCCTTCCCAGTGAAGCTGCCGTAATCCCTTTGCCCAAGGAAGACACAACCCCGCCTGTCACAAAAATATACTTTGTCACTGTTTAAAACCCTCCTAAATAAAGTCCAAAATTCAGGCGACATTATGATGTTATCGTAACCCGATTACACGGATTATCATCCATGAAGAAGGCAGCGGAATCATTTTCCATGCCCGCCGCCCTTAGCCCTCTTTCATGAGTGGAAACACCCTATAAAAAACAAAAAAGCACTCCCGTAGTACGGGGCACTTTTATACAAAAAGCAAACATATAAGTCAATCAATCATAAGCCCAAGCAATAGTTTACCCCGTGTCCAATCCTCTGTCAAGGAAGTTATCTGTGTTAATTTGCCCATTGAACAAGATTGGAGGGAATCCACTAAAAAGCTTCAAACAGAAGGAGTTTCAAGAAAATGGTCATGAAAAAGGGGAGAACACATCTCCCCTTGCAGCCTGATCTTAACGAAGCGAATCATCGTCTTCTTCCGTCGACTCGTCGTCATTTTCATCTTCAGTGCCTTCCTCATCACTGAGGTCTTCATCGTCTATAACTACTTCTTCATCACTATCATCATCTTCGCCGTCGAACAGCTCTTCTTCGCCATCCTCGTCTTCACTGTCTGCATCGAAGTCGTCATCGGCGCTGTAAGTTTCTTCTTCCTCATGATAGTCCTCTTCGTCGTCATCGTCTTCGTCATTAATGATACGAGGACGTTTGGCGCCTGTCAGAGTATCTTCGGATTTATCCACTGGATACCAACGTTTCAAGCCCCACAGATTCGTACCGACACAGGCGAAACGCCCGTCAATGTTGATTTCAGTATATAGCTGAGCGATAACGTCATTAATGTCTTCGTCGGACATGCCGCGCAATTTGGCGACTTCATTCATCAGGTCACGGTAATAATATGGAGTGTTGGCCGCTTTCAATACCATAAATGCCAAATCCACCATTGGAGTCTCGTGGATTTTCTCCGGGTCAATCTTCAAGTTGAGTGGGGTACTCACCTAGGGACACTTCCTCTCACACGTAATTCACAAGAACATGTTTCAGAGCATACACGATACATGCAATACTAACATATCCATTATCAAAACTAAGTAAAACCTATTTGGAAGCAAATTGCAAGTTAAACATGGGTATCCGTACAATTTGCAGTAGTATGCCTGGAACAAGGCGGAGTACGTTAAAAAGACGGGGTCCCCCCCGTCTTTCGACTGTACCCGCTCCGGAGGAAGTCCCCAAAGTTGTTGCACAAGAGCTTATGCCCTCCATGTATCGTATGTGTCCACGATCACTTTGACACGACAAGCAGGCCTATTTCAATAAAAAAGGGGCAGGTTTCCCATGCCGCTGCTGACGCTTGCTCATACAATACCTCAGCATGGCTCATCGGAGGGGGACTGTCTCAAATGGACTATCCGGGTTTTTTGCAGCGTTTGCACGAGGGCATTTTGGAGCCGTCCGGCGGTGGACAGCACAAACATATCATTACGTTCGATAAGCCTCACCAATACCGGGAATGCCTGTCCTATATCAGGAAGCTGAAGCCCGAGCTTTCGGGATTACGGCAAGTACAACCGGCGCGTCTGATTCGCGCTCTAATCGCCCCGCTTCCAGGGAGAGACAGGCTGGGCAAATATCACAACGGGGTTACCGTTGAAGAAGATACGCGCATGAGGGTACATGGAGGAGCGGCCCACATGCCGAGGACGGAGAAAAACCTGCCCATGCCGTGGGGGGTCAAACAGGTACGCGCCTACAAGGCTTGGCCCTCTTCTACAGGAAACCGAATCAGGATTGGTGTGATCGACACAGGAGCGGATTTTCAACATCCTGATCTGCGGCATTCTCTTGCCAGAGGCATCAATCTGCTTAATCGGACCATGCTGCCCTATGACGATAACGGTCACGGCACTCATATTGCCGGTACCATCGCGGCATCCAACTATGACGAAGGTATGGTTGGTGTAGCACCACAGGCGCTGATTCATCCTATAAAAGCGTTTGACCATAACGGGGCCGCCTACGTCTCGGATATTATTCTTGGCATTGACTGGTGTGTTTTGAATCGTGTCGATATCATCAATATGAGCTTCGGCATGAAATCACGCAGTAAAGCACTGCTTGATATGGTAAACAAGGCGTACCAAAACGGTATCGTGATCGTAGCTTCCTCAGGAAACGAGGGTAAGCGTCGGAGTATTGACTACCCCGCCCGTTATTCCCAGACCATTTCGGTCGGAGCTACTGATAAATATAGACGCATCGCGCCTTTCAGTAACCGGGGACAATTTGTAGACGTGTACGCGCCGGGTGAAAAGATCATTTCCTCATGGATACACGGCAAGCATCATGAAATGAGCGGCACGTCTATGGCTACTTCCCATGTGACTGGAAGTATTGCCCTGCTCCTTTCACTGAGACCGGAAATGGAGCCTGGAGAAATCAAAGCACTGCTCAAGCGTACCGCTACACCGCTGCGCCTTCGTAAAAGCACCGGGCGCAACTCTATATCCACGAAACTTGGAGAAGTCGATGCCTTCCGACTGATGCAGGAGGGAACGAAATAATGGATGAAGTAAAATGAATTACCTCTAAACGTTTAACGTTGCGCCGGGCCCCAAAGAGTGAATGGCTTTTACAGAGCTTACTTGTTCGGTCCAGCCTTCTCTTATCAGCTCGTCACGCACAAGATCGGTCTGCGGCTTGGGCGCATGAACGAGCACAACCTGTTTACTAGGCAACTCCTTCAACATTTGCCTCACATCCGATACCCCCTGATGCACCTTGTAAATCAAATACCTAACGATACAACAGTCATTCTGGTCTGTTTTCGGACGTGTTTTATGGTTCGTACAATTCAGCAGATGTTTACCAAAAGAACCGCTTGAAGCATGTCCCGTCAAAATAACACCGTTAAGATTACTTTTTCCACTAGCTTCGCCACCCCCCGCACTCGGCGGATGATCTGATAAATACTGATAATACCACCGCGCCCGTGGCGAATCCATCATGCCATCCCCGGTTACGATCACAGCCGCAGCATTCTGTTCCAGCAGCCGTACTCGCTCCTCAGCATCACGAGGTACAAAGATCCTGTCACTGTGCAGCACTTGTTCTATCCGCACAGGTGCTTTTGGGAGCAGCCATTCTTTCAAACGGCTCAAACGCTGTAATCCCTGCCATATATCCGGCTCTACAATCATGGCTTGTTCAGGGAACTGCTCGCTGGCCCACACGATCAAATCCTGTCCCCGGCCAAAAGCGGGTACTGGAAGCAGCACATGACCACCAGAAGACAATATCTGTTCCATACCGGCCCGCAGCCGCTCCAGCTTCACAGGCTGCGGGTCTATATCCATGCCATAGGCATTATCCATAATGGAAATATCGGCTAGATTAGGTTCCGGTACGTCGGCAGCGAGCAGCTCGGATTCGCGGCTGTAGTCTCCCGAAAAGAATAACCGCTTCCCTTCCATTTCTACCACGTACCACACTGCGCCAGCCAAATGCCCACTGCGTCCCCACATGATCCGTACATCTGAAGAAGCCTCCTGCCACACCCCTAACGGCGCTTCATCCTCCAGATAACGGTAAGCAATAGATTCGATATCTCGTTCGTCGTATGGCAATTTGCCGCCTCTTGATTCTACATAAGTATGCCAGGAGCGAAAATAGGAACCTAACTGTTCCGCAGTGGCCTTTGTCGTCCAGACCTCTCCCCGGTATCCATTTTTGTACAGTAAGGGAAGCGCCATTGAATGATCTTCATGTGCATGAGACAGCAATACAGCAGTCAGCCTCTCCGCCTCCTGCGGCGGAAAAACCGGATACTGCCCGGTTCCTTCCTTTTTCACACCACAATCCAGCATGATGCGATGCTGCTTTCCTTCAAAAACATAGCAGGAACGGCCATGTTCGCCCGCTCCGCCCCAAATTCGAAGCTTGGTCATCATCATTTCCACTTTCTTTGCGAGTTTAAGCTTTCCATTAAGATCAGCAGCAGCGTAGTCAAACCGACCGATATGACCGCCATTGCCATACCAAGCGACACCTGCCCCTGTTCGAACTGGGCAAATATGTAGGTTGCAGACGTCTGGACGGATGGCGGCAAAATCAGCAACGAGCCGACCAGTTCGCGCGAAGCAATGGTAAAGGTCATCATCCAGCCTGCCAGCATCCCCGGTAAAATCAGCGGCAGCACAATCCGTCGGAATACATAAGACGGGGCGCCGCCAAACACCTGTCCTGCCTGAAAAAGAGCAGTATCTACCTGCGTAAAAGCGCTTTTGACATACTGGACTGTATAGGGAACAAACAAGATAACATACGTCAGAATGACCATACCGTACGTGTTATACAACGGAATCGGCATCCACGGCGAGTTCCACCATAAAATAAGGCCGACTACCATAACAATCCCCGGAACCGTGTTCGGAAGCAAGCTGAATGCATCCACTGTCCGCTGGAGCTTCGTACGTGAGCCGCCAATAACGAGCGCAAACCATGTGCCCAGCAGGGCGGCAATCGTCGATGCACCCAAAGAGAGAAATACGCTGTTCAGCAGCGCCTCCATGCTCTCTGAGCCCCAAGACAGTAGTTCCTTGTAATAATCGAGCGTAAAGTTATCCCAAGCCAAGCCGATCCCTCGCAGCTTCATGGTGGAAGCGGCGATAATTGAAAAATAAGGGATACCAATGGACACCATTAGCAACAATAGAATGAATGCGATACTCAGTCCCGTAGTCCAGCCGGATACACGAAGACGGGAAGGACGAGAGCCTTTACCACCTATCAGCCTGTATGTGTACTTACGGTTGATTACCGATTGTACATACCACACGAGTAGACAGGCGGTTAAAAGCACCGAGGCCATTGACGTGGCCTTGCCAAAATCAATCGGCCAACTGGAAATGTATTTGTGAATTTCCGATGTCATGACCTCATACCCGATACGTCGTCCAAAGGTGGCGGGGGTTCCAAACTCGGCAATCGTTTTGACGAAAATAAGCAGTGCGCCCATTCCGTAAGCCGATAGCAGCAGTGGTAAAATGATCCGGCGGAACCTGTACAGAAATCCTCCGCCCATAACGGCTCCGGCCTCTTCCAGACTGCCGCCAATCCTGACCAGCGCACCGCGAAGCAGCAGGTACAGGAACGGAAAAAGATGCAGACTCATGATCATCACCATGCAGCCAAAGCTGAAAAAGAACGGGGTCAAAAAATGCAGGCTCGGAAACAACTGCTCCAGATACCCATTCTTTTGCATAAACAAAATCCAGCCCATGGACCCGATATAGGGCGGGGTCATAAACGGAATCAATAGCACCACGTCCAGCCAGCGCCAGCTAGCGAGACGCGTGTTGGACATGACCCACGCGAGCGGAAGTGCAAGCACCGTCGTTCCGGCAATAACACAAATGCCCAGCCAGATCGAGCCGAACAGTACACCCGCAAATCGGGATGCAGCCAACGTCTGGAAAGGCGCAGACCATTGTAATCGTCCATCTACATACACACTTTGGATGAAAATTTGTAGTAACGGCAGCACGATCAGTAAAGCAAGCGCGATCAGAGCGAGCGTCAGACACCACGCTCTGATCTGTTTGACGGATAAGACCCCCATCCGCTACTTGAACATTTGCGTGAACTTCTCCGTCACGTCAGGCCCGTGCTCGCCCATCCATTCCCAATTGGTTTTCAGCAACGGAATCTCATCCAGATTAGCGCGCTTATCTGCTTTGACATCCGTGCGGCCCGGAAGCAAGGAAGCGTCCGCTACCAGCTTCTGCGCCTCATCCGACAGCAGATAGTCAATGAATGCCTTGGCGTTCTGCTCATGCTGTGTCGATTTGAGAATCGCCGCAGGGCGCGGGCTGATGACCGTTCCTTCCTTCGGATAAACAATGTCGATCGGCTCTCCTTTGGCTTTGGCCTTGTAGGTCATGTAATCAACCGCAGCAGCGACCATGCTTTTGGCTCCGGTAATGACCGGGTCCAGCGCTTCCTGATTGGCTCCAGCCATCGCTACGCCGTTAGCCTTGTACTGCTCGAACAACGTCCAGCCCCCATCCCCTTGGGCACTCAGGTAGCCTGTCATAAAATCCAGCGCCGAGCCAGACAGGGACGGATCAGGAATATTAATTTGGTCCTTGTACTCCGGCTTCGTGAGATCGGCCCATGAAGTCGGCGGTGTCTTCACCAGCTTCGTGTTGTACGCGATACCTAATGCGGAAGCACTGGTGCTGAAGTAGTTGCCTTCCTTGTCGGACCAAGCTGGATTCAGCTTGTCCGCGTTTTGGGCATCCGGGTAGGGCAGCGTGAGGCCGTCTTTTTTCAAGCCTTGTACAGACGGAAGAGATGCCAGCACCACCACGTCTGCTACCGGATTCGCCTTCTCGGCTTCCATGCGGGCCAAAATTTTACCTGTCGTTCCCTGGAACAGCTCGACCTTCACTCCGCTTTGCGCCTCATACCCCGCTACCAGCTTTTTTGCCAGCCCGTCCGGGCCTGCGCTGTAGACAACCAGCTTCTGATCGGTCGATGCCGCTCCGGCTTGTCCTGCTGATCCGGTGGCTTGCGCTCCATCCTTGGATGGTGTAGCCGTTCCACAGCCTGCGACAGCCAGTCCAAAGGTCAATGTTAATGCGAGCATCGCGCCCTTTTTCCAACCTGTACGAAAAACGTGCTTGTTCATCATCTTGTGTTATACCCCTTTTCCCTATGAATCGAGTTGGTGGATGTGTTGCGGTGATACCCAAATTTGCTTTTGTTCCCCGATAGGCAAGCGGGTGGAATGATATGCAGTCCATAGCTCGCCGCTCGCCGCCAGTATGCGGATTTCATAACGGTCCCCAACATAGCTGATATGACGAATCTCCACTGTAAAAGAGCGCTGATCCACTTGATTCTGTTCCCAGCGGACATGCTCGGGACGGAATAGTGTTCGTTCCGGCTCCAGCCAGTTCGATTTGCCAATGAACCTAGCCACCTCTGGATGAGATGGGCGACCGTAGATCATCTCCGGTGTTCCGGTCTGCAAAATATGTCCACTTCTCATGACGACCACTTCATCGGACATTGACATGGCCTCGATCTGATCATGGGTGACGTACAGGGCAGTCAGCCCCAGATCGCGCACCAGCGACAGCATTTCGATGCGCATCTCTTCGCGAAGCACCGCGTCCAGCGCACTGAGCGGCTCGTCAAACAAGACAAGCCTCGGCCGAATGGCGACCGCGCGGGCAAAAGCGACCCGCTGCTGCTGGCCACCAGACAGCTGATGAGGATACCGATCCTCCATCCCCGACAGTCTGACTTTGTCCAGCGCCTCCAATACTGCTGTTCGCAGCTCCTTGCCACGCCCGCTACCGGAACCGGGTCCTTTTCCCTGCTTGCCCGCACGCAGGCCGAAGGCCACATTTTCAAACACCGTCATATGCGGCCACAGCGCGAAATCCTGAAACACCATGCCGAAATGACGAAGATGCGCGGGAATATCCTTTTTGCGTTCAGCCGAAAAAAGAACTTCCTCTCCCATCGTGATCGTGCCGGTATCCGGCGTCTCCAGCCCTGCGATCATACGCAAAAGCGTTGTTTTTCCACAACCGGATGGACCGAGCAGTGTTGTGAATTGTCCCCGCCGTACAACCAGATTCGTCTCGTGCAATGCGGTCATATGGCCGAAGGTTTTACTCAACCCGTGAATATATAGATCCTGATTCATCGCATTACCTGCCTGTTCTTATGACTGACCCCAGTGTAAAGCTTGAATTCGCAGCCTATGTTATTGGAAAGTTAAAACAAAATTAATTATTTCAATGAATTGTGTTAACACTCATAGATTTAATCTATATAGAGGGGATTGGTACCGCCGCACATGGAGCGGGCATGAATTTCCGATCAACCTGAAAGCGGGGCATTCCAAGTGAATTTAAGTCTTCTGAAGCTGCATATTGTAGAGTTGCTGAACAAGCATCATAAAATTACCACAGTAGCCGAGCTTCTCGGTCTGAAACAACCGACCATTACCTTTCATATGAGAAATCTGGAGCGGGATTTGGGGGTGAAGCTGTTCGACACGCGTATGGGCAAAATCATCCTGACGGATGCCGGGCACGCGCTGCTACACTATGCCGGCAAGATTAATGCGCTCGCCGCCGAGGCGGAGCGGGTTGTATGCGAGTTCGACACACTCCAGCGAGGGAGCATTCGAATCGGCGCAAGCTATGTACCAGCTACCTATGTGCTTCCTGCGGTGCTGCACCGTTTTGCCCGGGAACATCCGGGGATTCATATTGCTATGTCCGTGAAAACTGCTCCGGTGATCAAGGACATGCTTGCCCGTCACGAAATCGACCTTGGCGTTATTTCTACAGAGCCGTTTCAAGTGCCCACGCTGGTATCGGAATCCTTGGGCGAGGATGAACTGGTACTGATCTGCGCACCGGATCACCCGCTCGCAAGCGAAACCGATTTAACATCTGAGCGAATCGCTTCTTCCTCTTTCGTGCTGCACGGCAAGGATTCCAGCACACGCCAAATGACCGACAAATGGCTGGAGCATGGCGGACGCCGCCTCCCCTCCTATTTGGAGCTGGATTCGCTGGAGGCTATCAAACAGGCGGTCATGCTGGGAGAACACGTCTCTTTCGTCTCCCTCGTAGCTGTGCAGTCCGAGATCGAACGCAGGATGCTGGTCATACGGCCCATTCCGGGCCAACGTGTGGAGCGGTACATTTATATGGTTAGCAATAAGGACCGCCACCGCTCGGCGCTAATACGCCAGTTTGCTGAATATTTATCTGGGAACCAAGAATAAATCTTACCTGTCATATAGAAATTATGTTATTTTTTAACCAAAGTACCAGCTTGTCTTGACATACGACTGACATTACACCCGTAAAGTGTAGCGTGTACCCCATTCGGACGAAGGAGAGGATTGGATGAAAACGGTTCTTCGGATCACAAAGGCTGTGTCGGTATTCACCCTAAGTGCAGTGCTGCTTGTAACGGGATTAAAGGGTGCCGAGCCTGCACAGGCTGCCCCCAATGCCACACCAAGCTATGAGGTAAAGCTGCTGCTGGATACAGCTCAGGTCCTCAATGCGGACGGCTCTTTGAAAAGCAGTGTAGCCAACGAGTTTCAAATTAGCGAAGCTGCGCAACGATTGAGCGTCGAATATTTTGACACGGATCAGCTGCAATTGAACAACGAGGGCTGGAATGTCAGATTTCGCAAAAAAGAAGATAAAAAGAATTATGAATTAACCTACAAGAAGCGGTACACAGTCACGAACGGAGATATCAACGCAGCTCTCACCCAAGCTAGTAAAGAAGGCTTCAGCGCATCCGACGATAACTACGATGCCGAGGTGGATTGGGGTTATAGCAAGCAGACGCTGAGCTTTTCCAATGACAAAAAAACGAGCGCTTCCAAAGGATTAACTCTTCCCTCCCCGGATCAGGCGTTAAAGCAACTATTGGACAATCTTCCGGGCAAGCTGCAAAACTGGAAAACCAGCAATTGGGGCAAACAAGCCCTGGCAGACTCCAGAGTACGCGGTCCTGTACAGGTCAGCAAATATGGAGGAACCTTCCAAGGATTGGATACCGACGTTGAAGTCTGGCCTATCCGCAGTGCGAACGAATCAGGTACAGATACCATCATTGAAATCTCCTTCAAAACCTCGGACTACAGCGTTGCCTCCAGCAATCGCACCAAGCTGATTAATCTGCTGCAATCCAAAGGATGGCTGGTTCCCGCCGATTCCCTGAAAACGAATTTAGTGCTGGAACGCTACTAAGCTACTCAAACAAAAAAGGAACCGCACGTGCCACCCTGCTGGGGATGGTACGGACGGTTCCCTTTATCATTAAAGTGGATTGCTTACATGCGTTCTGGTGCAGACACGCCTACCAGCTTGAGGACGTTGGCAATCGTAGTACGCACCGCGCCAAACAGTGCCAAGCGGGCCTGCGTTTGAGCGGCATCCTCAGTGATCACACGCTCTGCTTTATAGTAGCTGTGGAACAGCGATGCCAGCTCGTAGACGTAACGAATCATACGGTGCGGCGCAAAGCTCGCAGCCGCTACCGATATTTCCTCCGGCAGCTCGCCGATTTTGCGCAACAGGTCGTATTCATGCTCAGCCGTCAGTTTGGACAGATCAACCTCTGCCAACGGCAGTACGGCAATGCCCTGCTCCTCAGCTTGACGGTATACGCTGCACGCCCGCGCGTGGGCATACTGCACGTAGAATACCGGATTTTCATTGGAAGTGGAAATCGCCAAATCCATGTCAAAATCCAAATGTGAATCCATGCTGCGCATCGTGAAGAAGTAACGGATCGCGTCCACACCCACTTCTTCCATCAGGTCTTCCATCGTCACGGCCTTGCCGGTACGTTTGGACATTTTTACCTTTTCCCCGTTTTGGAACAGGCTGACCATTTGGGCAATCAGCACTTTGAGCTTATCCGGGTCATTGCCCAGTGCTTCCATAGCTGCTTTCATCCGAGGAATGTAGCCGTGGTGATCCGCTCCCCAAATGTTGATGATTGTATCATACCCACGGGCATATTTGTCACGATGGTAAGCGATATCCGGGGTCAGGTACGTGTATGTACCGTCATTTTTGATCAAGACACGGTCTTTATCGTCGCCGTACTTGGTTGTGTTCAGCCATGTGGCTCCGTCCTTCTCGTAAATCTCCTCACGGTCACGCAGCTCATTCAGTGCTTTAAGCACTTCACCGTTCTCATACAGCGATGTTTCGCTAAACCAGGAGTCAAAAGGTACACGGAACAGCTCCAGATCGCGCTTGATCTTGTTCAGTTCCTTTTCCAGACCGTAGTCACGGAAATAAGCTGCGCGGTCGCCTGGTGTCAAAGACAGCAGGGAATCGCCCTTCTCGGCCACCAACTCCTTGGCAAAGCCAATGATGTCCTCACCATGATACCCATCCTCTGGCATCTCGGCAGGCTGTCCCAGCTCCTGCAAGTAACGCGCCTCAATCGAGCGGCTCATGTTGTAAATCTGGTTGCCCGCATCATTAATGTAGTATTCACGAGTTACCTTGTATCCGGCAAAATCAAGCACGTTGCAGAGGGCATCCCCTACTGCCGCACCGCGCGCATGGCCCAAGTGCAGGCTACCTGTCGGGTTCGCACTGACGAACTCGATTTGTACCTTTTTGCCTGCACCTTCCTGTATACGTCCGTAATCCGCTCCCTGCTCCTGCACTTGTTTAATGACAGCATAAAGGTAGCTTTTGTTCAGACGGAAGTTAATAAAGCCCGGTCCGGCAATTTCCGCGCTTTCAATCGAAGCGGCAGCCAAGTCCATATTTGCGATCAAATCTTCTGCAATTTGACGCGGGTTTTTCTTCGCAATGCGGGTGAGCTGCATCGCAGCATTCGTAGCCAAATCACCGTGCGACTTGTCCTTCGGCACCTCCAGCGTAATCGTCGGCAGCTCTTCGCGGCTCACGATTCCGGCAGCCAGTACCGCTGCCTCGATAGCTGAGGTCACCTTTTGATTTATAAGTTCCAGTGGATTGCTTGTCATGATTGTTGCTCCTCCTGTATATGCAAACTGATGGCAAAATGCCCCGAGAAATCCTCAAATACGTACAGATCATAAGTCCAGCTCACATGTCCGGTAAATCCGTCCATTCGAATATCGAGCTTCTGCGTATGCGCAGACATGTTCAAGCTTACATAAGGCGATCGGTAAAATCCCGGCAATCTTCGTCCCAGCGCAAATGACTGCTCCGATTGCACCTCGCCATGACGAATCAGCTTCAACTCATCCGGTCCAATTTTGATTGTGTTCCGTGTCGTTCCGCCCTCAGGTCCCTCTTGGGGTTCATCGTACCTTACATATAGATGCTTCCCACGCATGATGGCTTCTCCGGGAAGCTCCTGTACCACATCTTCTCCGTCATGATGACTATGAAGACGGATTTGGACCTTTGCATTATGTGGCATGTGTTCAGACTCCATTCTATCGCTATCCTACTGTACTACTATATCCAGTTCCCGTTTGCAATTCAAATGAGATTTTACAAAAAGATGCTTTCATCCACAAAAAAAACAGCTACTGTGGAGTGACTCCATGAGGTGCTTGGCTAAAGCTTTCGATAAATCGGGAAGCCAGAGAAGACATGTATTTATCCTTGAGCCAAACAGCCGCCACACGAGTATGCAATTCTTCACACATAATTTCCTTCACCATTAACTGGTTATTGCTGCCCAAAGACAGCGCGGATCGCGAAATCATACCGATACCCAGTCCTTCATTAGCCCAGTGAAGCGTAGTGCGGGCATCATCGTTTTTGCAAAAGAAATTTGGCTCAAAGCCATGCTTCATGCAGGCATCGTGGATCAATTGCTCAAAGCGACGGTATACGATGAGCGGTCTGTTTTTCAAGTCGGACAGTGGAATCGTCTTCTGGTCAGGGTTCCAGTCATGCTCTTCTGTCATCACCGCGACCATCGGCTCGGAGGCTGCATATCTGCACCCCAGATCGGTGGTGTTGAACGGCGTTCTGACGATACCGACCTCTACAATCCCCTTGTTCAACAGATCGAGGATCATGAACGTATTTCCCTCATGAATTTCAAATTTTACGCCCGCATAGGTTTTGTGAAATTCGGAAAGCCTGTCTTTCATCAGGGCTGCGCCAGAAGAAGAGACGGTTCCTATCGTGAGCGTTCCATTAATACCCATAGCAAAATCGTTTATTTCCCTCGTCGTGGCATCCGTCAGCTCCAATATCTGCTTGGCCCTGTTCTGCAAAATGATTCCGGCCTCTGTCAGATGAATGCTTCGCGGGCCTCGATGCATGAGCTTTACACCAAGCTCCTCCTCCAGCTGCATAAGCTGCTGACTGAGGGGAGGCTGTGCGATTTTCAGCTTTTTAGCTGCCGCTGTGATTTGTCCCGCCTCTGCAATCGCCAAAAAATACTTGAGATGTCTCAATTCCATCATGAACCTCCGGTACTGATATATGTAAAACCTATACCTCTAATATATATTAAATATTATTCATATGGTTGGGGATATGCCATAATCATATTCAGTTATCAGATTGGGTCAACGGGCTTTATACATTATTCAGGTTAGGTGATGGTTTATTTGCTGAAATTTGCTGTTTTTTTGAAGCCTTATAAGAAGGAAAGTATTCTTGGACCTCTGTTTAAACTGATTGAGGCGATTTTGGAATTATTGCTGCCTACCATGGTAGCCCTAATGATCAATCATGGCGTCGGCAAAGGAGATACCCATTATGTTTGGCAGATGGGTCTGTTGATGTTGCTTATGACCGTGCTGGGCTTTGGCAGCTCAATGGTGTGCCAGTTCTACGCAGCCCGGGCCTCTCAAGGATTCGGAACCACGCTGCGCAATACGATGTTTAAGCACATTTCATCGTTCTCTTATGTCGATCTGGATAAGTTTGGTACACCCTCACTCATCAATCGGATCACGAACGATGTGAATCAGCTCCAGACGGCTGTGGCGATGCTGATTCGTCTGGTCATTCGCGCTCCTTTTATTTGTATTGGCGCTATTATCATGTCGATGATTCTGGACTTCCGCCTCGCCTTGATACTGTTGGGGGCTACGCCAATTCTGGCTTTGATTCTGTATCTGGTGATCACCAAGGCTTCGCCGCTGTACCGCCAGTATCAGAAAAAGCTGGACAACATCGCTCTTGTGCTAAGCGAAAATCTTACAGGAGTAAGGGTCATACGTGCCTTTGCCAAAAGAGGAACCGAACGAGTCAAGTTCAATACAGCATCGGATGACCTGACCCAAACCGCCATCCGTGTCGGACGTATTTCCGCTTTGCTCAGCCCGGCCACCTTGTTAGTGGTTAACGGAGCCATTATTGCGATTTTGTGGGTCGGCGGCATTCATATTCAATATGGATCTCTTACACAAGGGGAGATAATTGCTTTTATTAATTATATCACGCAAATCTTGCTTGCTCTGATCGTTGTTACCAACTTAATTATTCTGTTCACCAAGGCTTCAACCTCGGCTGCACGGATTCAGGAGGTTCTGGATACACAAGCTTCGATCTCCGATGTTGCTACATCTGAAGGTCAGCCAGGTAAAGATCATAATTTCTCACAACAAACCGCACCAGTTATCGCTTTTGATCACGTCTCCTTCGGATACAACCAAACCGGACAATTGGCGCTGAGCGATATTACCGTAGACATCTTCCCCGGTGAAACGGTCGGTATCATCGGAGGGACGGGTTCGGGGAAATCTACATTTGTGAATCTCATTCCCCGGTTCTATGATGCGGTGGAGGGGCGTGTTCAGGTCGATGGCATCGACGTTCGCCAATATAAGCTTGAGCCATTGCGGCAGAAAATCGGGATTGTTCCACAGAAGGCGCTGCTGTTTACCGGCACCATAGCGGATAATATTCGTTGGGGTCATGAACACGCCACCGATGAGGAAGTCGCCCGAGCCGCAGCCATTGCGCAAGCGGATGAATTCATTTCCAATCTGCCCGAAAAATACAATGCTCCGATTGCCAGGGGGGGCCTTAATCTGTCGGGAGGTCAAAAGCAACGTCTAACCATTGCCAGAGCTATTGTAGGGAATCCGCAAATCCTCATTTTGGACGATTCCTCAAGTGCACTCGATTTTGCAACCGATGCCGCCTTGCGTACATCGTTACGGGAAAATAGCAGCAGCATGACCGTCCTGCTTGTCTCGCAACGTGTCAGCAGCGTACAGCATGCCGATAAAATTATTGTGTTTGATGAAGGGCGGATTGTCGGTGTCGGCACACACGAACAGTTGATGAGCAGCTCCGATGTATATCAGGAAATTAATCGTTCCCAGCTCTCAACGCAGGAGGTAGACCAATGAGCGCCAAGGAAACCTGGAGAAGATTGTTAGCCTATGTAGGTCAATATAAAAAAACAACGTTTTGGGTCATCATTAGCGCCATTCTCAGCGTGCTTGCCAGTCTGATCGGTCCCTATATGATCGGTCAGGCCATCGACCATATGGTGGATAAGGGAGTGGTGGATTTTAGGGGGATCGCGCATATTCTTGCCGGATTGGGCATCGTGTACGCCGTTGGCAGCTTGTTTAGCTGGCTGCTCACCTATTTGACAAACCGTATTGCTTATCAGACGGTCAATGATATGCGGCGAGAGTTATTTGAACATTTTAATGTCCTGCCGTTAAGCTTTCATGACAATCACCCGCAAGGTGACAGCATCAGCCGTTTTGTGAACGATATGGATGCCGTGTCGGATGGGCTACTTCAAGGCTTTTCTACTTTGATTACCGGGATTATAACGATTATAGGCTCGATTGTGCTTATGCTGTATATCAGTCCGATGATGATGCTGGTCGTGCTGGTGTCAGCCCCGGTTACGTATGGCGTGGCACGGTTTATTACCACACGATCCCAACGTATGTTCCGCGAACAGGCCCAAATTTTAGGGAGCCTGAATGGTTATGTGGAGGAAATGATCGGCGGACAGCGGGTGGTTACAGCCTTTCATTATGAAAACCGTTCTTTGGAGGAATTTGCCGCCAAAAATGACCAATTGTATCAAGCCGGGGTAAAATCACAGTTTTATGGATCATTGTCCAATCCCTCCACCCGTCTGGTGAACAACATGACCTTCTCGGTCACGGCGATGATCGGCTGTATATCCATCATTTTGGGTGTAATTTCGGTAGGCGGATTGTCAAGCTTTCTGATCTATACGAACCTGTTCGCCAAACCCTTTAATGAAATCACAGGGGTACTGACTCAGTTCCAAGCGGCTACAGCTTCTGCCCAGCGCATATTCGCTATTTTGGACTCACCGTCTGAGCAGCCGGAAAAATCAAACGCCGTACATTTGGAGCGCAGCAGAGGCACAATTCTTTTTGATCATGTGAAATTCTCCTATAACCCGGAACGTACGCTCATTACGGACTTTAGTCTGGAGGTTAAGCCGGGTACCCGTGTTGCGATTGTCGGGCAGACCGGAGCTGGTAAAACCACGCTCGTTAACCTGCTCATGCGCTTTTATGATGTAGATAGCGGCTCGATATCCATCGACGGGGTGAATATCAATGACATGAGCCGGGACAGCCTGCGAACTAATTTTGGTATGGTACTTCAGGATACATGGCTGTTCAGCAGTACGATTCGAGACAATATCGCTTACGGAAAGCCGGAAGCGACGGAAGAAGAAGTGATCGCGGCTGCGACGGCTGCCAATGCACATAGCTTCATCAAGCGGCTGCCTCATGGCTACGATACGGTCATCAGCGGTTCAGGCGACAGCCTGTCGCAAGGTCAAAAGCAGCTACTCACCATCGCGCGGGTCATCCTCGTCGATCCACCTATGCTGATTCTGGATGAAGCGACCAGCAGTATAGACACCCTGACAGAAGCGCGTATTCAGAAGGCGTTTATGAAAATGATTGCCGGACGCACCAGCTTTGTGATCGCCCACAGACTATCGACCATCCGCGAAGCGGATCTGATTTTATACATGAAAAACGGCGATGTGGTCGAAAGCGGAACCCATGAGGGTCTGCTTGCCAGCGAGGGGCATTATGCCTCGCTCTATAACAGCCAGTTCACTACGGCCTAGCATAGGGGGCTGAGGGGATAAGCCGATTGCAAAAGAGCAATCGGCTTTTTTTTGTGATGTAATAAGCAGTAACGTGTCATCTTTTTTCTTATAGATGATTCTCTCTTGCGTTTCCTCGTCTGTTGGCTTACCATCACGGGTACTTCCCAGAAAATTAAAGAGTGCCAATTGAAGCTTTTCGGAAATCATTCAATAACCAACCTGATCACC
The DNA here is from genome assembly GCF_050467685.1 of Paenibacillus sp. NRS-1782. Taxonomy (NCBI): domain Bacteria; kingdom Bacillati; phylum Bacillota; class Bacilli; order Caryophanales; family Paenibacillaceae; genus Paenibacillus; species Paenibacillus sp. NRS-1782. The sequence continues at coordinate 39,327 of NZ_JBITPH010000001.1, read as the reverse complement.
AAGGCTCGAAAGCTTCGGTGCGTTCCTTAATTGATTTTCCATGATAAATATTTACCACAGCTAAAGTCTAGTGGCGGGTCATCAAGCGATCATTTTCCGATCAAGAAACGCTCATAATTTATTGAGACTAACTAATGGATATATATATAATAGTTTTGTCAACAGGGTTAACAGTTACCCTCATTGATTTACAAACGCTAGCAAAGTATCTTATCGCTAGATTATCCTTAAATGTTTCATCCAAAGACCATTGGTGCGGTAATAAAATTAATTCTCCTGAATCTCGTATAAAAGTATTGTTTAAAAATGTCCACAACTTAATGATTGATTTTTCAGATGACCTCTGGATCAACTCAATATTAACTTTGTATTCTTTCACTTCCGAGTAATTAATCGTCACAGATTTATTTCTATACAAAGTATATGCAATTGGATTAATTTCACCCGTGCCGATTAGCTTTTCAAGAATTTTTCTCGAAAGTGGCTTTAATCTAGTTAGCATAATTTGAGAATGATCTTTATACTCAACAATTTTACACTCATCAAAATGTGGTCCGATTTCTTGCAATACTTGCTCTTTAATATCATCATCAAAAACTGGGATATGTAATACAGCATCTGGATCGCCAGTTTCAAATGGTAATAGAAAAAATTGAGCAATTACTGATAAGTCCTCCTCCATAGGCTCATTTGTTTTAACTTTTCTTATGATAGGTCTATCGCCAATATTATTTTTGTTGCTTATTTCCACATCTTTTTCTTCTTGAATGTTCACAATTTCTTCAAATAGTTTCATCTTGATCCCTCCTGTATAAACCACAATAACAAATGCCCAGCACTAAAACAAAAAAAGGCCGGCACATTGGCCGACCTAATCAACACTCGTAAGCGGTTTTGATATTATTATTGCAATTCGCCTCTTGTAGTACCTGTACGAACTGAAACTTGACCCGACATATCAGCACTACCACTTGTGAGGTTAACATAAAAATCTCCGGTAGACCAAGCACTTGAGTTAATAGGAGAAGACCAATCTTCACCGGGATTTATAGTTCCACTAAGCTTAACCGTTCCTGCACCTGAGCCTTGAGTTACTGTTAACTTAATTTTTTGACTGCCATTATTACGTACCCATACTTTAACGTATCCATACCCTGCACGAATGGTGAAAGGCTTTGACATTTCTGTACCCCTAAGTCGTACATCAAGCACAGAATCAGTGGCTTGAGGAGTAATAATATGACCCCCCAATTTTGGCGCAAACACATCGGTTGATGTGTTTGCAGATTGGGAAACTGCTGCTGAATCAGTTGTAGCTGGTGTAACATCCGTAGTGGCTGCGGCAGAAGCAGTCAATGGAATGGCAACAGCTAAAGACAAAACAGATAATAATGAAGCCTTTTTAATATTTTTCATACTCATAAGCCCACTTTCTTTGATTTTTTTCCTGCACGCTTTATCAATCAGCCAGTATGTATAGAAACTATTAGAGTATCATGATCAATAAATTTTTTTCACAGGTAGTTATACACATTTACATTATAAGTCTTTTATTGTAATTATTCAACAAAAAATGGATTTCCATTCCATATAAAAGGCAAGCTACTGAATTGAACCGTGCAAGGGTTCTGACTGGGTCTGTATGACGTTTCCGCCGGATATCTGTTACCTTGCCGCCTACGCGTGCCATGAATAACTTGGGCGGGGGCTACTCTCCCCCCCTGCATACCTCGTGCCGATCGCCTAATTGTTTAGTACCAGTCCAATCCCCCCAAACACATCCATTACATAAAGTGGGTTGACGTGGTGACCTAGCCAGAACAGACGGGGGTCTCCGTGAAGATTTAATTTGCATATCACTTTCCTCCAATGCAAAAAGGCCTCTTTTCAGCGACCTCGAATTTACGTTATTTTATGGATACAATATAACACTCTTTCGTTCGCATATACTGCGGTTATATCTCCGCTTTTGTATGGATTGGAAGCTAAGGAAAAGTTTCCTGAACAAATAAAAAAGCATCGGTTAGGGTGCCTTGACCATTAAACTATCATGCCTTCTATACAAAACGAATCTTTTATTACATCCCTATATTCATCATCTATCCTTCTGGACAGATCGCTAATGATCATATTTCTCCGTTTCAGTTTGTCGATCTCACTTTCTATTCCCCAAGCGGGATGCAAAACTCTTCGCTGTTGCATAAAAGCATTTGTACTTAGTTACTAAGGAGATATGACAAGACCATTTTACTGATTATCGAAAATGGCCGTAAAGAACAAAAATCGGACAATACCGGAAAATGGGCAATTAATCCATAGTAGCTGGCTTTTGCTCACTTTCTCAATATCACTTCTTCCAGACGATCCTTTCACCCAATTTGTATCGCAAAAGAATGCGCCTATCCTCAACAAAAAAAGCGAGCCTCATTGGCTCGATTTTCTATAACAATAATTTTTAAAAATTCAAATCAGTACTAATACGAACTCCGAGTTGTCCAGACATGTTAGAAGATCCAGATGTTAAATTGACATAGAACGTACCTACTGCCCACGGACCAGAATTTCCATTTACTATTTCGTTGTATGTTTCACCGGGTCCTACTGAACCGGAGGCCTTTTGTCTGCCGCCTGGACTTCCCTGATTAATAGTAAAGGAAATTCTTTGAGACCCTGTATTTTTCAAATACACTCTTACATAGCCATAATTGGCTTTAATGTCGAAATCGGCTAAATAAGTAGTCCCGCTTATTGGGCGATTTTCAATTCGTGGTGTAGTTGCATTTGGAGTAATAACATGATTCCCTGCTGTTGGTGTATTCACATCAGTCGATGTGTTTGCAGATTGGGAAACTGCTGCTGAATCAGTTGTAGCTGGTGTAACTTCCGTAGTGGCTGCGGCAGAAGCAGTCAATGGAATGGCAACAGCTAAAGACAAAACAGATAATAATGAAGCCTTTTTAATATTTTTCATACTCATAAGCCCACTTTCTTTGATTTTTTTCCTGCACGCTTTATCAATCAGCCAGTATGTATAGAAACTATTAGAGTATCATGATCAATAATTTTTTTTCACAGGTAGTTATACACATTTACATTATAAGTCTTTTATTGTAACTATTCAACAATAAAATGGATTTCCATTCCATATAAAAAGCAAGCTACTGAATTGAACCGTGCAAGGGTTCTGACTAGCCTCAACAAAAAAGCGTGTGTTATACCACTAGGGCATGGATGCCTCGATGTCCAACTGTTCGGTGAAAATAAAGTATTAGACTGCCGCTGTAACGTGTCCCGTTAGTTCAATCATATCAACTCTGAGATAAACATTGGTGTAGCTCCATCCTCTGTATTAAAGCCAAATTTATTATAGAAATCCACTGCATGAGGATAAGAAATTAATACTTTTGTTTTACACCCTTTATATCTATCAAGCATTATATTCATCATTTCCTTACCTATACCTATACTCTGATAACTCGGATTAATAAGCATATAATGAAAATATACCGTTAAAACACCATCTGACAAAGCATTTATTAAACCGACAAGCTTTCCTCCTTCCCAAGCGGTAACAATTGAATGAGACCCTCCGATTGCTTGTAAAAGCTCGTTTGGATACTTGCCAGACTCCCATTCTACCGAAAGAAATAACTCTTGGAGTGCATCCTTAGTGATATCCTCTTTGCTTGAAGCGTAATAAATACTCACCCCTATACCTTCCTTTCATAAAACTAACTACGGCACAACATCTGTTTTAAACTCCCATATTTCGATGGTTTTGCAATCCTTACGAAACCATAAAATAATACCGACAAAGCAATTTCGGATTTATCAAAGTGAATAATCACTTTATTTACCTCAATATACTATTAAAAATATGTATAGAAAATGGATTAACTGAATTAAAATTTGTATTTATTTGCATTAAAGAATTCATGAGAATACGAATTGGCTGAAGGGGAAACTGTTGAAATACCACTTACATTAATCCCTAAAGAAGGGCCGGTAATGACTGTAAGCTTCTTTTCTACTATTGAGTTGGTTTAAACAAATAGTGCAAGAACAGACTTATAACAGATAAACTATATTTCTTGTCTATGGAGATCGACTCTGGATCTTTCATAAATTGCTGTACATCATTCGTATCCAGCTTGGCATACAGCGCTATGGTTTCATATGAAACACCCCAATGCTGATTCAAAATGTCAATGATGCCTTTTACTCGCTCGTTTTCGTCTATCATCTGGATTCCATTAGCTAGCATGAAGATTAAACTATCAAAATTCATTCTAGAATCACCCAATTCAGAGAATCCATATTTACCATCTAAATATGCCAAAATAACATCTTCTTCAATAAAACCCCTTTCATAAAAATTCTTATCCGACACGATATAACGCTAACTGATATATCATCCTTTATTTCAGTTCCACACCTCCACTTCCAAAAGAATAATTATATATATCATTATAACCAAAAAATAGGGATTTCTGTTACAGTGATTTATTATCTAATCATGCAGATTTAGAATACCGTCTTGTTGTGCCACAGCAACAGGAGAACGATTTTTTCGTTCCCCCTCCCGCTTGCTTATAGATTCGTGAAGCTAAGGAAAAGTTTCCTGAACAAATAATAAAGCACCGGTTAGGGTGCCTTGACCATTAAACTATCATGCCTTCTATACATAAACGTACCTTTTATTACATCCCTATATTCATCATCTATCCTTCTGGACAGATCGCTAAGAATCATATTTCTTCGTTTCAGTTTGTCGATCTCACTTTCTCCATATCACTTGTCCCAAACGATCCTTTCACCCAATTTGTCCTCATACCCAGATTTCATGACTTCCCAGCACTCGCTACAAAATGAAGCGCCGAGTGTGGTATAAAATTCCGACTCCAGCTTATTGCAAATAGACACTGTCCGTTTACAGGACGTTTTACCTTATCTGTCTCTTCATCGTGGAACAAGGTTCGTCCCTCCCTAATAGAAAAAGGCCGACCCATTGGCCGACCTAATAAACACTCATAAGCAACTATGAGTTAATTACAATTCTCCTCGTGAATTACCTATACGAACTGAGAGAGAGCCTTTCATGGCGGCGTTACCTGAAGTAAGGTTAACATAGAAGTTACCAGTAGACCAAGCACTAGAGTTAATCTGAGACCAAGTTTCACCTTTACCTATAGTTGCACTCATCTTCTGCGTACCTGAAGCTGAACCCTGAGTTACTGTTAACTTAATCGGTTGGCTACCATCATTGCGTAGCCATACCTTAGCATACCCGTAGCCTGGATCAATATAGAAACGCTCTGACATCTCTGTATTAGCAAGACTTTTATTAAGCACCGAATTAGTGTCTTGAGGAGTAATAACATGCCCCCCCAATTTTGGCGCATTCACATCGGTTGATGTGTTTGCAGATTGGGAAACTGCTACTGAATCAGTTGTAGCTGGTGTAACTTCCGTAGTGGCTGCGGCAGAAGCAGTCAATGGAATGGCAACAGCTAAAGACAAAACAGATAATAATGAAGCTTTTTTAATGTTTTTCATACTCATAAGCCCACTTTCTTTGATTTTTTTCCTGCACGCTTTATCAATCAAACCAGTATGTATAGAAACTATTAGAGCATTCATGATCAATAAAGTTTTTTACAGGTAGTTATACACATTTACATTATAAGTATTTTATTGTAACTATTCAACAACAAAATGGATTTCCATTCCATATAAAAGGCAAGCTACTGAATTGAACCGTGCAAAGGTTCTGTGACTAGGCTCAACAAAAAAGTGTGTTATATCACTAGGGCATGGATGCCTCGATGTCCAACGACGGTCAGTAAAATGGTCAATTTCCGTTCAGTGCTTACTATTTTTTTTACCAACCATACCAAATAAAAAAATTAATAACAAAACAGAAAACAAGAATGTATAACCTATTAGCAAGGGTTTTAAATTAGATTCTCCTGTATTGATATATATTCTTCCTACTAGAATAAGAAGCATATTTAATGATAGTCCAAAATGTTCACGGTTATATTTCCTTATCTTATATTTAATAATTCTATAAATCAGAAAAAATAGTAGCACGGAAGATACTATTGAGATGATAACGTAAACCATATCTGCATGTCCCCCTTTAAAATAAAATTACATACGTTGAATATAATCGTTTCCTATGTAACAGTCGTTACACTGAATGTATTACATTTTATGACATTTATAATGTATTTTTATTTAAAATAAGTCATTTTATAGATATCTTGATACAATAATATTCATTATGTGATGGGAGGGATTAGTTTTGCATGGAGCAGGGTGGGTAAGGAAGCTGGTCAGAGGGTACTTCGTTAAATAAGATTAATATTTTTTCATGAAAGTTGTTACAGACTTTAGGACTGACTGCATATCATGCAAGTCAGCTTTTTGCCCTTTTGAAATGAGTGTCATTTTAACGATTACATTTTTGTAAGTGAGCATGGCTTCATCAAAAGATTGCAGTACAGCTTCTTTTTTATATGCTTCCGTTTCATGTGTAGGCCAAAATACCAAGTCATTACTTAAGGTATCGTTCAGATAGATCAGATCAATAAGCAGCAATGTGTCATCTTTTTTCTTATAAATGATTCTCTCTTGCGTTTCCTCGTCTGTTGGCTTACCATCACGGGTTAACATCGACCTAGCACCAAATGACCAATCCTTTTCAATGGCGACAATATGATTCCCTTGGGTACTTTCCAGAAAATTAAAGGATGCCAATTGAAGCCTTTCGGACATATCCGTGAATAAATCTCGATACTGTGCATAGCTAAGAGATGCATCTTTCTTGCTATCATCCACTTGTACACTTGGAGCAGGAGCATAAGGTTTGCCGCTATCTGGCTCCTGTGTGGCATCATTGCAGCCCGTAACGACAAGAATAAACAAGAGAGCAAGCATCATTTTTTCTTTTTTCATCCGAATGCCTCCCAATCCATTGTTTAAAACTCATTGATAGGTGATACTTATACCAATTCCCATCCGTGATCGAAAGATTAGGAGGTGTAAGCGATACTTCAGTGCAAACTTTATGATATGTTTATTGCAATTCTCCTCTTGAGTTTCCAATGCGAACTGAAAGCCCGCCCTTCATAACGCCTCCGGGTGAAGTAAGGTTAAGATAGAAATTACCAGTAGACCAAGCGCTTCCGTTAATTTCATTAAATACTTTACCTGGCTTTATTGTTCCACTCATCTTAACTGGACCACTAGCTGATCCCTGAGTTACTGTTATATTAATTGGGGCACTCCCGTCATTTGACACATACACTCTAGCATATCCATATCCCGGATCAATGTAAAAACGCTCCGACATGTCTGTATTAGCAAGTGACTTATTTAGTACCTTATTCGTAGCTTGAGGAGTAATAACATGCCCCCCCAATTTTGGCGCATTCACATCGGTTGATGTGTTTGCAGATTGGGAAACTGCTACTGAATCAGTTGTAGCTGGTGTAACTTCCGTAGTGGCTGCGGCAGAAGCAGTCAATGGAATGGCAACAGCTAAAGACAAAACAGATAATAATGAAGCTTTTTTAATGTTTTTCATACTCATAAGCCCACTTTCTTTGATTTTTTTCCTGCACGCTTTATTAATCAGCCAGTATGTATAGAAACTATTATAGTATCATGATCAATAATTTTTTTTACAGGTAGTTATACACATTTACATTATAAATTCCATATAAAAGGCAAGCTACTGAATTGAACCGTAACGTAAACCATATCTGCATGTCCCCTTTAAAATAAAATTACATACGTTGGATATAATCGTTTCCCATGTAATAGTCGTTGCACCGAGTTTATTACATTTTATGACATGATAATGTATTTTTATTTCAAATAAGTCATTTTATAGATATCGTGATACAATAATATTCGTTATGTGATGGGAGGGATTAGTTTTGCATAGAGTAGGATGGGTAAGGAAGCTGGATTTTGTCGGAAGAATCGTTTTACCGATGGACATAAGGAAAGATTTGGGCATTGAAAAACACGATGATTTGGAATTTTCTTTACAAGAACAAGGCATCATCCTAATTCAATTAGTAAAAAAACAATGTAGGTTATGTGGCTCTAATCATAGTTTGATGCCTTATAGAGATTCCTTCGTTTGTACTCCATGTATACGCGAACTGAAAGGGATATGATCTGTTTACACCAGATGCATATTTTTGTAAGTTTTTTGGATCTGAAACATACGGTTGTACTGATTAATAAGTTCATCCAATAGCATAGATGCTCAAGAACACACGCATGTCCGAAACCATACAGTTCAAACAGATCATGAAGCTGTTGCCGGGCATTTTCCATTTGTTGTTGTAACGTCTCATCTGTATCCATTGACATTCCCTCCTAATGTATTTCATTTTAGGATGGAATGAGCAAATTCGAATTATTATTTTTTTCAACCAAAAATTTGAAAAATCAAACAAAAAAAGACCAGCCTTTTAAGCTGGTCAATGGTAATGAATTGTGCCTTGATTTATGCACTACCAATGTGAATCTGAAGTTGACTGTGCCATGAGCTTGATGATTAGCTTGGATTGGTAGTGCAAACACCAGTAAAAAGCTAGTTAACGCCAAGAACAAAGCCGTCTTTTTGATCAATTTCTTTCCACATTTTTCGAAGTTTTCTACCTGTTTCAAGGACAGCATTCACACTAAAGCGCTCAAATAATCGTGCACAATTTGAAATAATCAGTTGATTATTCATTGTAAGAGCATTTTCCCAAGCGACTAAAAGGCACTCGAAGCCATAAGAGTATCTACCCTTGTTCAGACTATAGTTAGCCATCTTATACCAAAACCGCACGTACTGTTCTGGTAAAACCTGCTGTGTATACAGATCAGCAGACGATGGCTCCTGATAGGCTGCAATTTGAGTCTCAAAGCGCTGGAGGATATGATCCACATCCATATCGTACCGATTAGCGGCTTCGATAACGTTCAAGAGTTCGGCAAAGATTTGCTGCTCGCCCGCCATATACTCTACGTAATCCGGCAGCACGCTAACATCTCCTGACATAAGCCTGTTCACGTACCTATTCATTTTTCCCCACTGCTGAAATAAGCCCATCCAGTGGAGTGTGTCTGAATCCTGCTCCTTTACCCAGCTTAAATCAGTATAAGCAAGAATATGCTCTAAACCTTGTTCAAAATTTCCTTTGGCATCACATGCATTTGCGCACAGCAGATCACCGTAGGCTATATATACAAAAAGTGGTCTACTTAGTTTCTTTCGTAGCCCTTGTTCCTTACGTCCAGAGTTGTGAACCATGTCATATTGTATTTTCCCTAGCCGTCTCATTTCCTTAGCAAATGTATATGTCTTGTCCCAATAGCCCATGGATCTGTATACATTCGCCAAGTCCTTTAATGCATCAAGCTGATCTATTTCATCCAAACGATTGATAAACGATTCAAATTTAGCGGCGGCTCCAAGGTTAACCGCTTGGTCTTTCCCAATCGTGAGCTTAAACAAGCGATACTGGCACACAGCAAGTCGTTCTGAATGCTGATGCTTCTCACTCTCAGCCACCTTTGTATACAGAAAAGCAGAGGCTTCATTATACCCGTCTTTGAAAATATTTTCGGCTACTCCATAGAGCAAAGACGGATAGGCAGCATGGTCTAGCAATAGATAGACGACTCTTTTTAAACAATCCAGCCGATGAAGCTCCACACATCGGTACAAGTACGGACTAATTTTTCGCCAGTTCAGCGGTTCATCTATAATGTACTCTTCAATATAACGCTCATAAAAATGATCCGGTGGTAACTCCATTCCTAGCGTAATCAGATCCATTTGATTCACCGAAATGGACTTATTGCCCGTCACAATACCACTGACGGTGCCCGGATTCAGTCCCGAGATATGTCCAAACGCGGTCTTGCTCAACCCTTTTTGTTCCAAGTATTTTTCTAATTCTGCTCTTATCCCAGGTGTGATTTCCATGTATAAACCACCCTTTCAACATGAACTGTAGTATGATTCTCATTTCAACAAATCCTATAGTTGGAAAACATATAATATAATGATTTATTTTCCTTTCCATAATAATACCACCATTTGGAACAATAAAGAATAGTGCTATTTTATTTCTTTTCATCTTGAAAATAGGAGATTTTGACGTGAAACACATTGCCATGACGAGAATATTAGACCATTTGGGGCGCTTCACCATCCCCAAAGAAATATTATATACATGCGATTTTGAACCTCTGGATTCCATTGAATTTTTTATAGACACAGAGAAGGGCACCATTATTTTAAAAAGATACATCGGTCAATCCTGTAAATTCTGTCAATCAACCGAAGGATTAAGCGCTTATAGAGACTCTCTCTCATATGCAATAAGTGTATACATATGATCAAATTCACTTTCAAATCCAATGCTAAAAATAACCTCACACCGTATCGTTATCCCAAAAGAAATCCGTACCACCATGAACTTGGATATTGGTGATTCAATAGAATTTTTTGCCGATCATGAAACAGGCTTCTTAGGTATGCATAAATATGTTGGCGCTTCCTGTAAGCTGTGTAACTCAGCTGAAAATCTAACGTATTTCAGGGGTTCGCTTTTATGTAAGAACTGTACCGTCGAATTGAAGGGCAATATAGGCGTCAGTCCAAAGCCGATTCCTGTTGTTAAGGAACATACGTGTACAGAAAAGCGGACTTACCAGTCATCACAGAATGAATATGCAAAATGGCTGGGCGTGTCACAAAGCCATGTATCTCAGCTCAAAGGGTTATTGTAGATTGTCACCACATGTTAACAGACATATAAGCCAAGCCTTCTACATGACAGGTTTGGCTTATGTTCTTACTCTACATTAGAAAATTGTGAAATTATTATGTAGTCCATCCATAACCGTTGACCCGTCCCACGAATGCCTCAGCTTCAGATCCCTGCGCCCGTAGCGGTTGGATGATCTATTTGCTCACTTTCCTGAAAATCACGGCGATAGAACCAGCCGATCAGAACGGCAATGGTTGTCATAGCCGCAGCCAATAAATATACCTGCACCATGCCGAAACGGTCTGCATACCAGCCCAGGAATAACAAGGATAGGCCGAAAGCGAGATTCGTAAGCACATCAATACCCGCCATTACTTTAGGGAGCTGAGCGGCCGGGGCACTCGTTTGCAGCAAGGTACGGCGAATAATTCCTGCCATTTGAACCGGTAAGCCAGATATAGCAAAAAGAACAAGCGCAGCGACCGGGATCGTATTGAGCGCAAACACCACCGTAATCAGCACATATACGAGCAACGCTCCGAGCATGTACAGAAAGCTGTTCTTTTGCAGCCGCTTGACCAAGCCGACGACGAGCAGCCCGCCCAGAATCGTACCCGAGAAAAAGGAGGCATTCATAAAGCCCCACCAGCTTGCATCCTGATGCAGCACCTGCGTAACATACGCCAGAATAAATACGCCAAGCCAGGAGGTTCCTCCAATGGTGTCCACACTATCCACGATCATCAAAGAACGAATGCGGCGGTTATGCCAAATGATCTGCCAGCCTTCCCCAAGCTCCTTCCAGTGAGAGCCTTTTTCCTTTACTTTCGCTGTTTCTAACCCACTCATGGCAAGCTCTGAGGATTCGGGGCTTAATTCCTTTTGATCCAGCGGATCACGAATGAATGAAGTAACAGTTACAGCCACCAAATAACAACAGGATGCGATCACAAGTGTATTCAGGGAACCGAGCCATGCCACAATAATTCCGCTCAACGCCCAGCCTGCACATTTAACCACTTGATCACTGACCGCCACCATGCCGTTGGCACGCATCAGTCCTTCGCCGTTTGCCAATCGGGGTACAAGCGCATTACGTGCCGGATTGGTCCAGCCATCCAGAAATGACATACCAAACACCATCACGAAAATGAACAGAAAAGACCTCTGATCAGGCGTGATCCACAAATAAAGCAGCAACAGCGTGAAGATGACAAACTGCCCAAATTGGGAAAACAGCAAAATACGCGTCAGTCGAAATCGGCCGAGGACTATCGGTGCAACGAGCCCGCTAAGCACTTGGGCAGACAATCGGAAGAGCGGAATCAAAATCGTCGTCATTAAAGAATTACTTGAGCTGAACACCAATACCACTACACTCAACATGTAGATGATATCTGCTACGTTGGAGATCGTCTGAGACCCCCACAGGTAATAAAAAGAGCGTCTGATCAAAAAAATTCCTCCCTCGTTGATATTACAATTCTGTAAAATGTCTGGTTTTTTGTATATTCTACGCACAACCTTATATTTCCTTCTTTTATCTTTATAGGAAATTCGGTGTCCAAATGCTTTCACGTCCATGAATACAAACACTTTTTGCTTATAGGCGATACTCGGATAGCCTGAAAAACTCTTTTTAGACTTGATTTCGTATAAAATGTACACGTATACGTATCTGATGAATAGACGCTTTCGGATTGACAATACTGAGAACATCAACCATGGAAGGAGGTGGCAGGATGGCCGCTACAACCGGGCAATTCCCCAAACGCAAGCCGCTCTGGCTTCGATGGTTTCAGGGACTGCTGTCACTCACCATTCTGACGGTCATCGCTGCCTGCATTCTGCTCGCCTATTTATATACCACCAGTCTCCCGCTCGCGGATACGGACCGGAATTCGCGTCTGCTTGATAGCCAGGGCCAAGTCATTGCCACCTTCTCTGCCGGAGGCAAGGAATCCATCCCTGTCCAGCTGGATCACATTTCACCCGATCTGATTGCAGCTACGTTGGCTGTGGAGGACCGGAAGTTTTACGATCATTTCGGCTTCGATTTCAAAGGCTTGGGCAGGGCCGTGCTTGTCAATCTGACCCATTGGGATATGTCGCAAGGAGCCAGCACGCTGACTCAGCAGCTTGCACGCAATTTGTATCTATCTCATGAGAAAACATGGACACGCAAGGCCAAGGAGGCCATCTATACCGCACAGCTTGAAATGAAGTACACCAAGAAAGAGCTGCTGCAAATGTATTTGAATGAAATCTATTATGGTCACGGTGCCTACGGCATTGAAGCGGCTTCGCAGATGTATTTCGGTAAATCCGCAAAAGATCTGGATTTGGCTGAAAGCGCCCTGCTGGCAGGTATTCCGAAGGGACCGACCTATTATTCGCCGTATAATCATATGAAAAACGCAAAGGATCGACAAAAAATCGTGTTGGATTCCTTGGCGCTCACTGGCAAAATTACTCCTGCCCAAGCTACCAAGGCCTATGAGGAAATGCTTGCCCTGCGGCCCGAGAGCCAGCGCCGGACGGTAGAAACAGCCCCCTGGTTTCGCGACTACATCCGCCAGCTTGCAATGAATCAGCTGGGAATTAGTGAAAGTGTGCTGGAGCATGGCGGCCTGAGCATATATACCACGCTGGACATGCACATGCAGCAAGCAGCCGAGGCGGCTGTAGACGAGGGCATGAAGAACAGCAACGGACTGGAAACGGCGTTGATCTCCATTGACCCGCGCAACGGACATGTGAAGGCCATGGTTGGCGGGACCAACTATGTCGGCAATCAGTATAATCATGCGCTTGCCACAACCCGGCAGCCCGGCTCGTCCTTTAAGCCGATTATGTATTTGAGCGCACTGGATTCTGGCGAATTGACAAGTACGTCCAAGTTCGAAAGCCGACCGACGATGTTCCACTACGACAACAACCGTAAAACCTACAAGCCCAAAAATTTTGGAGACAAATATTTGGGCGAAATTGATCTGCGGCGTGCGATTGCGGCGTCCGATAATATTTATGCTGTAAGCACCATTTTGAAGGTGGGGACAGACAAGGTCATGGACCTCGCCCGTAAAATGGGCATTACGAGCGAGATGAAGCCCGTGCCTTCTCTCGCGCTGGGCGTATCGCCTGTCAGCCCGTTCGAGATGGCCTCGGCCTTCTCGGTTATCGGCAGCGGCGGGCACAATGTCGCCCCGGTGGCGGTGCTGCGCATCACCGATGCGGCCGGGCGGTCGCTCTATGAAGCACCGCAGACCGCTCCGGTGCAGGTAGTGAAGCCCGCCTCTGCTTACGTCCTCACACGCCTTATGGAAGGCGTGTTCGAGGAAGGTGGCACCGGCAACCGGGTCGCGAAGCTGATCAAGCGCCCGGTTGCCGGGAAGAGCGGCACGACCAACACCGATGCGTGGATGGTTGGCTTCACGCCCGAGCTGTCCACCGCCGTCTGGGTTGGCTATGACAAGGGCAAGGCCATCAGCAAGCAGGATGCCCGGCGGGCGGCACCGATTTTTGCGCAATATACGGAGAAAGCGCTGGAGAATGTGCCGCCCAAAATCTTTCCCATCCCTGACGGTGTCGTCAGCGCCTATATTGATCCAGCCAGTGGCAAGCTGGCTGCGCCGGACAGTCCGGATAAACGGCTGGAGGTATTCGTCAGCGGCACGGAGCCGAAGGAAACGCTGTCTGGACAGAATAACCCACCGACAGCGACACAGACTGACCAAGCGGAGCGGCAGGCAGAAAAGAAATCATGGTGGAGCAATTTCAAGCGATGGTGGATGGAGTAACAGCCAAAAAAAAGACTGAAGGAACGCTATAAGCGCTTCTCTCAGTCTTTTTTCAATTCATTTTATTTGCTCATATGTCCCCTGTATCTCTCTTGCCACGATTATCCGCAGCTTACCAGAAGCAGCTAAACGACTCGATACGGTTGGTGTCTACACCATAATAAGTCCAAAAACGACCATTCCACCGAAATCCCGCTACGGATGTTCTGCCTACAAAGATGGGATACAGCCAGAAGCGTTCGCCATTCGTCAGCCATACAAACGTATTGCGGAACAAACACCCGGAGATGGCTAAAGGGTCAATAGCATAGCCCGTGACCAGTGGCTTTGGTGGCATAAATTGCGGTGGCGGGGCTGTAGGCGCTTGAGCTTGGGGTCCCGGTCCTATAGGGCCAAGCGGTCCTGGCCCTGCTTGTGGGCCAAAAGGTCCCTGCGGTGGGGGCGAAAAAGACCCTCCCCCGGGTGGTGGTCCTACCGGTGACGGGAACGAACCCTGTGTGCCAGGAAATTGTGGAAGCGAGGGACCTGACGGTGTGAATGGACCCGGAGCTCCCGGCTGCGTTCCGAAAGGGACCTGAGGCATTAAAGACATGTGTTTCACTCCTTGTGTTCTAGGCTGATGTATCCTATGCGAGACATCAGCCCGTGGACTGGGCGAATCCCCATGCCGTCGCCACATTCGGCTATTCCGTACCTTTATAGCTCAGTTTATAACGTAAATGCATCTTTTTTCTTCAAAAAATTTTACTGATTGCTCCCAACATGCCTAACGCATCACCTTGATTAGCGCACATACTTCTTCTTCACCGTATCCTGCATCCAAGGCCTTTTTGAAGAGACCTTGGGCAAATACAGGAAATTCATTATTTATCCCTGCTTCACGAGCCTGTTCCATGAGAAGATCTACGGTAACCATACTCATATTTACAGAACTTTGTGGCTTATCGTAAACTCCACTCTGAATGAACTCGCTCTCATACTTCATTACCCCGCCAATAACGGGAGATATCTGGGCAATCATGGCCCCAAAGGCATCCACACGAAGATCATCTGATTCAAGAATACGTGCAGCATGGAAAAAGCCGAGATACGAGCCAAACAGATATGAAAGAAATGCCAGGTCCGTCGTCGAAGCTGCGCTAACCTGCTCTCCCAGATAAAGTACATTTCCAGCTACGCTTTTAAGTAACGACTCACACTTATGAAATGCAGAAGGAGAACCAGATGAAAATATGGTTGCTTCCGGTTGTCCCATCTGGGTAGGAGAAGCTACAATCGCTCCTTCTATATATTCAGCCTGGTATGATTGAGTCCATACCTCATGATCTCGGGCCTGTTGCGGGCTTCCTGTACTTAACTGGATAAGAATCCGTCCTGCCAGAGCCGCTTTCACTTCATCCGTGTCCAAAATACTATACGACGCTGCATAATCAGATACACAGATAATGGACACTGCGCTCGCGCTTATTGCTGTAGCAGCATCAGGTGCCAAAATCGCTCCTGTCTTCACAATCAGCTCAGCCTTCTCACTTGTCCGATTCCATACCGTAACTCTATAACCACTTTGAAGTAACGATTGAGCGATTGCAACGCCCATAGAGCCCAAACCTATTACAGATACGCTGTTCATATTATTCACATGCTCCATTCTCTTTTCTTTACGCTTCCAGATTCACTGGAACCAGATGTAGTAAATGAATGTCTTTGGAATCAATCATAGAGGCAAACGTTTGGAAAGCAGGCACAGATTTGAGCTTTTCCATCGCCGCCACTGCCATCTGCATATCAGACCAATATACAATGTCTGTCCATTGTGTTTCGTCAGAGGTATGTAGCAATTGACGCTCTTTAAATCCCGGCAATTGGGTTTGTAGCACATCACTCAATTCAGTGGCAGCTTTATGAAAAGAGTCCTTATCCGTCCCCTCTTTTAACTTGAATAGTACTAACTCCATTACGTATTGCTCGTTCTTCATCTTCAAACTCCCCTCATCCTCTTCATTCAAAAAGCATCCTCACACCTTCTATCACAGTCATTCAACGCAAAATAAGTTTGACTCGCTGTGATTTCAGATGTGTGAACCTTGACTTCGAGGTTAAGCATACGTGATAATAGTGCCAACTACTGTCACTAATATTTATTTGCTTTAATAAAGGAGCAAAGCATGCACAAAGCACAACGACTTGTTCAGCTCATCATGTTAGTAAATGAACGCAAAAAATTCACCATACAGGAGTTAGCGGACGAATGCGGCGTTTCACGTCGAACCATGATTCGTGATCTGATGGAACTAAGTGAACTAGGTGTGCCTCTATACTCTCAGACAGGGCCTGGGGGTGGCTACCGCGTACTGCGCGAGAAGGTACTACCGCCAATCAGCTTCACAGAACACGAAACCATGGCATTATTTTTTGCCTGCCAATCATTACGGAATTACAAATCGCTCCCCTTTAAAAACGAAGTGGATTCCGCACTGCACAAGTTCTTTCATTATCTATCTAGTGAACTTAAGCAAAAGATCGAACAAATGCAGCAGCGGCTTGTCTTCTGGATACCTCCGCATGACATAGAAGTGCCTTTTCTCAGTGAGCTACTGGAGAGTGCGCTGGAACAACGCGTCATTACAATTGTTTATGAAGCAGCCTCGCGTCGAGAAAGGATGATCCAGCCACTTGGTATTTATACAATGAACGGATTATGGTATTGCCAGGCTTATTGTTTTCTTGCAGAGGATTATCGAGTGTTCCGTGTGGATCGAGTGAAGGATTTCTCTGATGAAGGGGACCAAAGTAAGCAAATCGATATGAACGAGGATCATATTGAGCAATGGGTTATGCGCATGGATGAAAGTGAAATAGCAGAATTGGAGGTAGATTTAACATCCGAGGGTGTGCGACGATGTCAGTCAGACTTGTGGTTGGCACCATCCATCGAATTGCATGAAAATGGCTCAGGCACGATTCGTACAACAATGAGTTCATCATTTACAACATGGGCGGTACACTTTTTTCTTGGGCTTGGTATGGAAGCAAACGTAAAGCAACCTCAAGTAGTACGTGAACAAATAAAAAATAAACTCCATGATCTGCTGAGCCAATATGCTTAGCCCTATTTTCAAATAGACTCTCAATACAGGTGCATCAGGAGAAGCAGACGAGCCTTCCAATATTTCCACATGACTGATCATTTTCCATGATGATTATGTTTGGCATGATTATGTTTGGCATGTTCATTCTGGCATTGCTTACCTACGTGAAAAGGAAGTAGACCGCCCCCTACAAGGTATCGATCTACTTCTGAACCTTACTGCCAACTGCTCTTTAAGCAGTCGTTGTATACTGGAGTTGTGTTAGCGCACGGCTCCTTTACTATTCTTACCTCAGTATAGCTCGTTTTATAACACAAATACAGTTTTCTCTTCAAATATTTTACTTATTCCTCTACTTCTGTGGTTGATCTTTCTCTTACCCTTCCAGCGCCTGCTTCAATTCCTCAGGCGAAGCGTCCCACCATTCCTCATTATGAGAAATCAGCAGGCTTTTGAGTGCTGCTTTATCCTCACTGCCGAGATCGTCCAGCATGAAACGGCGCTTGAGCGCGTTGTCCATGCGGTTGACATGATCGGCGAGGATTTTCCAGCCGCGTTTGGCTTCGTCGTCAATCAGCATCTCACAGGCAGTCGCGCCACCGTACACACGTCCTTCGGGTGTGCGGTCTACGGCTACCCATACCAGCCACACCTGGCGTCCGTTTGGTACATCCTCTTTATTGGTAGAAAACTTAATCCCGCGTTCTACTTTACTTTTGGCATGCATGGCACCAACATCAATTTTGGCCTCGCCGCGGTCAATAATGACCGGGGACATGCTGTTCAGGTCGATTGACCCTGCGCCGAAGCCCTTATGTTTACTCTTGCCACTGACAATGTTCAGTGCAATCTGTTTTTTGCCGTCCGGCTGATTTTCACTCATGCGTCACTAAGCCTCCATTTTCCGTATTGACACTCATTCTACACTATAAATATTTTAACTAATAATCTCCCGAAAGCAAACATATACATGCTGTAGATGCTTGTCAACGGGAGGTATCCATTGTATGACCCCAGCACGCACCAAAATCGTTTTACTGTCTACACTAGCCCTCGGTCTCCTCGCAGGGACGTTATGGTTTGCCTGGCAGCCTGAATCTAAGTCCGATTCGCAATCCTTGGGCAAACCGCCGTACGATTCCCAGTCGGAGTCTGCTCTTGCGCCAAACATGGGCAAGCCCCTGGGGGCAAACATCCTGCCTGACGTACCCCAAAGTCCTCCGCAGCCCGCTTCGGAAGTTCTCAGCAAGCGTGTGGCGGAATACCACATTGACGTGTCCCTGGAGGAAGGACAGGTTTTGCGGGGCACCGAGACGCTTACATGGAAGCATCCGGGCACAAAAACCGTGAATGATCTATATCTGCACCTGTACCCCAATGCCTTCTCTTCCATGGAAACCACCTTCATGAAGGAATCCGGGGGCAAGCTACGCAGTGACACCATGCCCAAGAACGGCTTTGGCTCCATGACACTAACTGAACTTAAAACGGAAGACGGCTTATCCCTCCTGCACCGGACCCAATACGTGCAGCCGGATGACGGTAATGTGAACGACCGCTCGCTCATGAAGATACGTCTCCCCAAACCAGTCCGAGGTGGTGAAAGTATTACATTATATATGAAGTTTGAGGTAAAGCTCCCCGCCATCTTCGCACGTATGGGCGCAACAGATGATTTTGTCATGGCAGGTCAGTGGTTTCCCAAACTTAGCGTCTACGAAACCGCAGGACAGCGTGGACGCGCCGAGGAAGGCTGGAATCTGCATCAGTATCATGCAAACTCCGAATTTTACGCCGATTTTGGAATTTACAGTGTGCGGATTCGAGTGCCTGAAACATACATCGTGGCCGCAACTGGATTCCCCACCCGTGGAGCCGTCCGGCAAAATGGACAAAAAATATATCAATTTTACGCCGATGACGTACACGACTTTGCATGGTCCGCTTCACCCAATTTTGTAGCCGTAGAAGAACCATTTTCCTCTGCCGAGGTGCCGGGTGTCAAAATCAAGCTGTATCTCGATCCATCGCACAAGGAGCTCAAGGGACGCTATATGAGCGCAGCCAAGGCCGCTCTTTCCTATTACAGCAAGTGGTACGGGCCTTATCCATATTCGACCCTGTCCATCGTTGTACCACCCAAAGCAGGCAGCGGCGCGGGCGGCATGGAGTATCCCACACTCATTACGGCTGCAGCGGCGGATAACCTGAATCCAGGCTATAATCTGGAGCGGACAGTTGTTCATGAGATTGGGCATCAATATTTCTATGGAATGGTGGCAAACAACGAATTCGAGGAGCCATGGCTGGATGAAGGCTTTACCTCTTATGCAGAGGAACGGCTCATGGAGCAAGAATACGGATTGATCCCCAACTTGCCGTTACAGTCTGGACAGGTATCTTCCCCGCAGCCGTTAAACCGTGAGTCTTGGAAGTACGGCTCAGCTGCTAAATATGCACAAAATGCCTATTCTCGGGGCAAGCTGGTGCTGCGTGGCATTGAGCGCCAGGTCGGCGCGAAAAAAATGGACCGAATTATGCGTACCTACGTCCAGACCTACCGATTCAAGCATCCATCCTCACAGGATTTTCAGCGTATCGTCGAAAGAGTCACCGGACGTTCATGGAGCCACTATTTTGAACAATATGTATACGACGGCCAGATGGCGGATTTTTCAGTGGATCGCATTACGAACCGTAAGCTGGACAACGGATACGAAGCAACCATTACACTCAGCAAAAAAGGGGCAGATTATCCCAAGGTCCCTGTTCAAATTACCTTCAAGGACGGTACAACGATATTCAAGGCTTGGGACGGCATGGGCAAAAGCACCACCTATCGACTCAACAGTGCATCTCCAGTCTCCCATGTGATTATTGATCCACTGTACACGATTGCGCTGGAGAACAAGCATATCAACAACAACCTGAAGGCCGAACTGAACGAGAAAACACAGACCCGCTGGAGCATAAGTGTAACCAAGCTGCTGGAGACACTGCTTGGAAGTCTGTCATGGTGAGGTGTCTATAGATGCGTACCGTTATAAAAGAAGGCTGGGCGCTTGTGCGCATACAATTTTATATTGTCATCATTCTATTTTTGTATCGACTGCTATGGGGCGTTTTTCTCTATCGGGTGGTACAATCCGCCGTTACTCCCCTACTACTGCGCTACCCTGATCAGGGGCAAAATGAACTGGGGCAGACCTTATTTTGGATGGAGAGCCAGATTGCCCTGACAGACAACCGGGAGGTTCATATGTATCTGTGGATACTACTGGGGGCAACGGTGCTGCGTATACTGATTACCCCCTTCATCCGGGCGGGAATATACCAAAGTCTGCACACCCATGCGACCGAGCCACAAAGTCTGTCTTTTTTCCGTGGAATGAAACGTCATGGTTTATCATCGCTGATCTATTACGTCATCGAGCTTGGGCTCTTGCTGCTCCCTGCTTTCTGGATGGTACCGAGGCTCTACCCTATCGTAGCCGGGGCGCTGCAATCTCCCGCCTATCTGCTGCATGTGCTGCCCTATGCCATCGGTTGGATCGCTTATGGCTGGTTCATCCGCCAGTGCATCCTGTACATGCAGCTAGGCACCGTAGGTGGTCACGCCATACTGTCGTCGCTGCTCGCCTTCTTTCGCCAAATCCTCGCGGCTATCGGTATTTCGCTTCTGCTCGGCGCAGGTGTGTTGCTTGTCCTTGGCCTATTCGGCATGGTGGCGATGATTTGGACTGGCATGCTGGCACTCATTCTCCAGCAAACGTATCATTTTGTTACCAGTCTGGTCAGGCTATGGCACATCAGTTCACAGTACCGCCTATGGCATACTGATATCTCCGGCAGAGGTTGAACCCCCACTCCGTTCCTCCTGAGCAATTTTTGGCTGTCGGAAGGAGACTATCTATATCCATTTCTATTCATGTAAACGGCACCTAACTGAATACTCTTAGCAAAATCTGTTCCCTCGATAAAGGGAGCAGATTTTTTTGTAACTTTTTGCGATGAAACATTTGCCAAAGCCAGCCAACTTTGTTACAATAATCGCAGTGAACTGATAGTAACAACTTTGTAATCTTTATTGTAACCTTTACCTTAAAAATATCGTTATCGTGAATACTGCTCTCCAAGGTGCACATCTTAAGTTAAGCCTAATTCCTGGCACCTAGGAAGCGGGGGAACCAGTTTGGGTGAATTGATCTCGCAACAGAGTGATCATAGGGGAACCTTCTACCGAATCCTTAAGCTAACCTCGCAGGCATTGGAAGGGGTATTTTTTTTTGAAGAAGAAACTAACAATCGCAGTCATGGGTCTTGCCATTGCCTTTACATCTTTTACATTCGGTGGCGGCAGTGCATTTGCAGACTCCAAGATGGACCAGGTGATCCAAGATACCAAAGGAACGAGCTATAGAAGCGGAGGCACTACACTCGACGGATTCGATTGCTCCGGCTTCACAATGTATGTATATCAAAAATTGGGAATTAAACTGCCGCATCAATCCGGATCACAATTCAAAATGGGATCTTCCGTATCCCGCGATGAAATGAGACCTGGAGACCTGGTGTTCTTCAACACCACAGGTAGAGGCATTTCCCATGTAGGTATCTTCATGGGTGAAGGGAAATTTGCCCACTCCTCATCTTCACGTGGTGTAGTTGTTAGCTCACTGAACGAAAATTATTACGCTAACCGATATGTCGGTGCCAAAAGAATTATGAGTACAGATGCTTACCACGCTGTAGCTTCTGAAACTCCTGATGACGACAACGTAGAATAACTAACGAACAGCAAGCTAACCTGAGCCGCAATTTGATTCTGGCCGGAATCGAATTGCGGCTTTTTATGTCCGCAACATCAGAAACGTTAATTTTACTGACGAACTGACACCTCAAAAGGTTTCAGTTTTTGCGAACATCGTCGATTTTACCGTCACGGCGAGGGAGCATATGAGCAGTAAAGCCTTCTTATTGAATGTATACCCGACTTGAGCATGAAATAAACACGCTTGCCAATCCCCTGCAACTTGTCTACAATCTGTTGTTAATAGTTTAAGTATTGTAAAAGGAGGATGGGAAAACATGCCGGCCTCAATATCTAACTACCGAATCGTGCCGATGGACGAGCAGCAGGCGGCTGCGATATGTGAGTGGCGCTATGATCCACCCTACAATATATACGGCTGGCTACCCTGGGAACAAATGAAGGTGCTTGAGGTCGAATTTGGAAGCCCCACGCTCCGCGAGGAGCAATATGTAGCTGTACTGGATGACGAGAACATACTAACCGGATTTGCTCAATATTTCCCGATGCTTGGCGTGACCCGGCTAGGTCTGGGAATGCATCCCGGATTGTGCGGGCATGGCAGAGGCGCCGAATTTGTCCGTGCCATTGCCGAGGAAGCCAGACGACGCAACCCTGAAAATGAAATTGATCTGGAGGTGCTGACCTGGAATGGGCGCGCCATCCGGGCTTACAAGGCTGCCGGATTTGAGCTTACGGATACCTATGAACGTCAGACTCCCGATGGCAAGAAGCCGTTTCATTGTATGGTGTATCTTCCCGACCACCAGCCTCGTGTTCTATGATAAAAGCGCCTTCGGCATACAACTGCATTGTTGTATATCGAAGGCGCTTTTATCATACGGTAGGCCACGATTAGTTCAATGACTGCTACGCATTTTCTCAAAAGCTTCATTATATTGTTGGGCTTCCTTAATATCCACGGCCATAATGCCACCGTCATCCCAGGAGGTTAAACGCAGGGTCACGGTCTTATAATCAATCGTAATAAATGGATGATGATTAAATGCTTCCGATATAGCAGCAACTTCATCCACGAATGCAATCCCTTTCATAAAACTGAAAAAATTATATTTCCGGACAATCCATCGTCCTTCCTCCAGTTCCCAGCCCTCCAGCTTCTCTAGATGTGCTTCAATCTCTTCTTGTGTAAAAGGCATGATACGACTCCTCCCTGTTTATACGGAAGCCTTTCAGCCGCTTGAATGCGACCAAAACTACGATATATTGGTGTCCATATTACCACGGCCCCGTTGATAAATCCATTAAACGGCCTGCTCAAATCAAAGGTACCGACGTCAACTCCTCATCTCCAATGAGCACATAGATACGGTGCTGCTCCGGTTCATAGATGACAACACCGCTGCCCACAGCGATAACGGGCTCTGTACCCAGCGCATAAAACAGGTCTTCAGCCAGCGCTTCATTGACTTCCTGACGCCCTGCCGGGTCCAGCCTGTCCCAATCTTCTGCTTCCATTTCGAAAAATTCATAGCTATCTGGAATGCGTCCCACAGCCTCTGTCAAATCGTTCAAAATTTGTTCATACTCCCGTCCGTGCTTCACTCCCATGCCATTTCCTCCAATTCTTCCGCCATTCATTACATAATCACCTTATTATACCGGAAATTCGTACTTAACAAAAAAGAGAGTTTTGTCGATAAATACTATAATCCGTCTTGTAATGACGTGCCTGGGGCAAGGACGACCCCAGCGGCATGAAAGGATTCAAAATCTATTCTCATGGATGAGGTGTATCATGCAAATTTCAACCATTATCGGACTTGTACTCGGGATTGTGTCATTGGTCGTCGGGATGATTCTCAAAGGCGCGCCAGTAATCAACTTGGTCAACAACCCCGCTGCTTACATGATTATTTTTGTCGGAACGGCAGCAAGTATTTTTATGGCCTTCCCGATGGAAGAAATCAAACGGATTCCAAAACTGTTCAAGGTTATTTTCACCGAACAAAAGCTTTTGGACCGTAAAGAGCTCATCGGCACGTTTACCGAATGGGCATCCATTACCCGTCGCGAAGGTCTGCTTGCGCTGGAATCCAAGGTAGAGGAGATCGACGATCCCTTTATGCGTGGTGGTATGCGTATGATTATTGATGGTAATGATCAGGAATTCGTGCGGGATGTTCTAATGGAGGACATTAACGCTACCGAGGATCGACACCGCTCCGGCGCGCTGATTTTCTCTCAGGCTGGTATGTACGCTCCAACACTCGGGGTACTCGGTGCCGTCGTAGGTCTGATTGCCGCTCTGGCCGATCTTAGTGACATGGCCAAGCTGTCTCATGCCATCGCGGCAGCCTTTATTGCGACGTTGCTTGGTATTTTTACAGGTTATGTCCTGTGGCATCCAATGTCCAATAAGCTGAAACGGTTATCCAAAAAAGAAGTGGAGCTTAAATTGATGATGGTCGAAGGCCTGCTCTCAATTCAATCAGGTATATCCACCATTGCGATCAGCCAGAAGCTGACGATATTCCTGACTCCAACCGAACGGGCTACCCTGATCAAGAAGGATGGGGATTCCGGTGAGTAAAAAAAGACATGAACCGCACGAGGAGCATGCCGACGAAAGCTGGCTGTTGCCATATTCCGACTTGATGACCCTTCTGCTAGCTCTTTTCATCGTCTTATTCGGGATGAGTGCGATCGACGCCAAAAAATTTGAAACTATGGCTCAATCCATGAGTGCGGCTTTTAGTGGCGGCACCGGCATACTGGATCACTCTGCCGCCAATCCATCGTCACAATCCGCAGATATGGGCAAAAATAAAGAACAGGTAACACAACCTATAAAGTCTAAAGCCACTTCTACGGCTGAACTGCAAAAGCAACTCGCCCAGCGGGAAGAAGAGGATTTGAAAAAGCTCAAAAAGCAAATGGATCAGTATATTGAAAATAATGGTCTGACTCCGCTGCTCAATACAAAGCTGAACCAATCCCAGCTCATGATCACCATTAGCGATAACGCCCTGTTTTCATCGGGTCAGGCTGAGGTAAAACCGGAAGCACGAAAGCTGGCCAAGTCCATCTCCAGCATGCTCCAGCAATTTCCTGGCTATGATGTCATCGTATCAGGCCATACAGATAATGTGCCGATTTCCAATAGTCAGTTTCCGTCCAACTTTGATTTGAGTGCCAAACGATCTCTGAATTTCTTGCGCATTTTGCTACTCAATCCGCAGCTTGATCCAACCAAATTTGTATCCATCGGTTATGGTGAGTATCGTCCACTAGCAAGCAATCAGGATGGTCAAGGACGCTCCAAAAACCGCCGTGTCGAAATTTCCGTACTACGTAAGTATCAGAACGGCACACAAGTTATCAGTCCTACCTCAAGCTCGAATGAAGGTTGATTATGTATATGTTATATAGACAAAGGCACCGCCGCATTTTTTATGCAGCTGGTGCCTTTTCATTGTGCTATTCCACTCTGCCTCTTGTCCTATCCATTGCCCTGCTATCTATCAGCCATGAGAAGCCCTCAGGTTTAGCTGAGTGTATAATTCAGCATCTCACCTAGCTCCTGCTTCTCCGTCTCTGTCAGGTCACGCCAGGCGCCTCTCTGAAGCGACCCCAATCGAATATTCATAATCCGCAGACGTTGCAGCTTCTTCACCTCATAGCTGAAGGCAGCACACATGCGCCGGATCTGACGGTTTTTCCCTTCCGTCAATATGATGCGGAATACGTACTCAGATACACGCGTCACTTCGCAGGGGAGCGTCCGCTGGCCGAGTATTTTTACACCTGTGGACATCCCCTGTATAAAAGATGGTGTGACGGGTCGATCCACCGTTACGATATATTCCTTCTCATGCTTGCCTTCCGCCCGTAAAATCTTATTCACAATATCTCCGTCATTGGTAAGTAAAATAAGACCCTCCGAATCTTTATCCAGACGCCCGATTGGAAAAATCCGCTGCGGGTGCCCCACAAAATCGGCAACATTCCCTTGAATGTGGCTCTCTGTCGTGCTTGTAATACCCACCGGCTTGTTCAAAACAATATATACGTGACCGGACTTCTCGCGGAGTGGCTTGCCGTTCACACGGACATCGTCGCCCTCCTCCGCCTGACTGCCCAGCACCGCCACCTCGCCGTTAATCGTCACGCGTCCGCTCTCTACCAGCTTGTCCGCCTCCCGGCGCGAGCAAAAACCGGTTTCGCTGATAAACTTGTTAATGCGCAACCTGTGTACCCTCCATTTCTACTGTCACGCTTCCTTCTGCTGCCCATCCAGTTCCTCAGGCTCAGCAGTTGGAAGCTGCACAAGGGCTGTCGTTCCCTCTCCCTCTATGCTTTCAATATCCAGTGTGCCTTTATGACTCTGTATAATACGCTGGCTGACCATAAGTCCGAGTCCTGTACCTGTTTCCTTGTTTGTGAAAAAAGGTTCCCCCAGCTTGGACAGCATCTCTGCTGGAATGCCCGTCCCTTGGTCCCGTATGAAGATTTTAACGCTTTCTCCCTCCAAGAACAAATGAATCGTTATCGTACCCCCCTTGCTCATGGCCTCCATACTATTTTTAAGCAAATTAATGAATACCTGCTTTAACTGGTTTTCTTCGGCGTATACGAGGGCAAGCTCCTCCGTTACCTGTAGATCGAACACAATGCCTAGCAGATGCGCCTGACTATCGAGCAAGGAAATAACGTCACTCACAATATAGCGCACATCTTTTTTCTGAAAATGAACCGCCTGTGGCTTCGCCAATATTAAAAATTCGCTGACGATCAGATTAATACGATCCAGCTCAGACAGCATAATATCGTTATGCTTCAGATTCAGCGCTTTATTTTGCTGCTGTAACTGGAGAAACCCGCGCAGCGTGGTCAGCGGATTACGAATTTCGTGCGCCACCCCTGCCGCCAGTTGTCCTACCGTCGTCAGCTTCTCTGATCTGCGCAGCAATTCCTCCATCCGGTTGCGGCCTGTAATATCCCGCGAGACGCTGATAAATCCCAGAATTTGGCCTTCTTCATCCAGAATGGGCGATGTACTCATACTAATCTCTATCGTACTTCCATCCTTACGCATTCGAATGGACTCAATAGACACCATACTCTCTCCCTGAAGCAATCTTTCCTTCTGAAATTCGTACTCTTCCTCTTGCTGTGGCGGTACAAACTGGAGCTTACGTCCGACCAATTCCTTTTTGGTCCAGCCGTACAGGGCTTCAAAGGCATGATTGACCCGGATGATACGCTCCTCCTGATCGGTCACATGAATCGCATCAGCGGTCTGATTAATGACAGACTCTAAATGCTCTTTTACAGAACGGTTTTCCTCATACATCTGTTCGAGTCTCCGTGTATACATTCCGAGATTATAGGCCATCGCATTGATGCGCTCACCTAGTTGTGCAAGTTCATGACCACCCTTAACCTGTAGCCGTGTGTCAAAATGGCCGTCGGCCATCTCGTTCACTTTTCCCAATATCGACTGAATTGGACGGACAAACAGGCTTGCCAGCACATAACTGCCAATGATCACAACCTCTAGTAAAACAATAGAAATGGCAACCAGACTGATTAATTGCTTATAAATAACGGAAGAGATCATATCATAATTCATAACAATTCGAATGACATAGGCATCACGGTTAGCCGGATAAAATGGTATGTAACTGACGAGTACCCGTTGGCCTTTAATATAGCAGTCCTGTACAATACTCTCCCCGGAGAAAATCGCCTTGGAAACAGCCAAACGATCCTCCTGCACCCTCGCTAGTTGATAAGTGCCGAATCGGATAGGCTTATTGTACATGTAATAATATTTTCGGTCGTTTCCATGGTTGTCCATCGTAGCGCCACCAAAGGTTGTGGGGTTAATTCCTGTTATCTCCATGATGCGGTAATCCACTTGTTGGGTTTGCTTTACGATTTCATCGGGGTTGAGAATCGGTATAAAATTTTGCACTTCACTGTCCTGAAAGGAGATTCGGATCATATAGTTGCGCTTCTGGTCATAATAAAATCCCCACTTGTTAATATGGGTGGCATCTGAGCCTGTATAGTCAAATGCTCCAGTCCAAAAATGTTCCAGATGTTGACCATGCACCAATCCAGCCTGTCCTTGCTCATATAATTGATCAACTGCATTTTTCCAATAGCTCGTCAGCGGATCGTCAGAAATGATTCCTTTTGGATTCGACGATTTGGCGACCTTATACCCCTTTCCATCACGCACCATCAAGGAAATATCAATATCCCCGCTGCGCTTGGTCATCTGTTCGAGTTGTTCCTGCGTAATATGATTGATATCAGAATCTAGCTTGCTGGCAGCCAGTGTGGCAGAAAGCCACAAATTATATCCAAGCTGCTTGTCGACAGCCTCCCAGCTTTGTTGAGCTTGTTCAATGGCACCTCCAATAGTCTTGGCCGTCAGAACCATTTTCGTTTCGCTGTCACTTCTTAAATTTTCGTGGGTCGTGTAATAGTTGAGTGCAATATTTAACAAAAGGATGAACAGAACGGACCCCGACAAAATGATCGTAATTTTGATTTTTATCGACACACTGATTTCTCACCTCTTGCCGTATGCTGGCGATTACTGGCAATTGCTAACTCAATGATACCGTAATACCGCCTGTGATACCAGCATTTACATTTCCCGGATAAACATAAATACACACAGCTTGTATACAGTTGTCAATATGCGAACGTTTGCCTACAATATAATAAGATAATCATCCACAAGTCGTCCACAAATACACAGCTTTTATTATGAACTGTGGATAAACCTGTGGATAAGTGACGTGTTATCCACAAAATTATTCACATCATGTTAACAACGGAATATTTGTTCGTTGGATAATTCGCATTTGAAAGGAGTATTTTTACCAGTGACCACGATAGATCACGCTTATTGGATGAAAGAAGCTATTCAAGAAGCGTATAAGGCAGAAGCGTTGGGTGAAGTGCCCATCGGAGCTGTCATCGTAAAAGATAATGAAATCATAGGACGCGGTTACAACTTGCGTGAGACGAACGCTGACCCGACCGCACATGCCGAAATGGTTGCCATTCGTCAGGCCAGCGAGCATCTGGGGGCCTGGCGCCTGCTGGATTGCAGGCTGTATGTCACTCTGGAGCCGTGTCCCATGTGCGCCGGAGCCATTGTACAATCACGGGTTCCCTATTTAATCTACGGCACCACCGATCCGAAAGCAGGCTGTGCGGGCACGCTGATGAATCTCCTACAGGAGCCTCGATTCAATCATTGTACTGAGGTGATCAGCGGCATTCTTCAAGAGGAATGCGCCTCGCTGCTGACGGATTTTTTCCGTCAGCTCCGGCAAAAAAGAGCCGCTGCCAAGTTGTTTTCCCCACCGTCTTCATCCTGAGGATGGGAGCTAGATCGCTTACTTATACACAACCCGTGGTGCAGCCGTTATTTACGTCTCATTGCTAATTTCCCATGGAAGGAGATCAGCCCATGCCTATGAGCTTGTATAACACGCCTCAAGGTATCTTGTTGCGACCATTTAGCCTGGCCGATAGTGAAGCTCTACTTGCCCTTAGGCTTACAAATAGGGAGTCTCATGCGCCGTACGAGCCACTTCACGGCGACTCATTTTTCACGCTGGAAGAACAGCAGGAATATATCCGTCAGAAATTGCGTCAAGCAGAGGAGGATCGGGGATATTCGTTCGGTATCTTTCTCTTGGAGGACGAGTGTCTCGTCGGGTATATCTCTATTTCTAATCTTGTGCGCGGCGTGGGACAATTCGCCGATATCGGCTACATGATGGATCAGCACGAACAAGGCAAAGGACATATGACCGCAGCTTTGAAGCTGGCCATACAATTCGCCTTCCGCGCCCTATCGCTTCACCGTCTTCAGGCCGGTACCCTGCTACATAACGAGCGCTCACAGCGTGTACTGCAAAAGTGCGGCTTTCAGCCTGAAGGTATTGCTCGCAAGCTGGTACAAATTCAAGGGACATGGCAGGATCATCGGATATTCGGGCTTTTAGCAGAGGATAACGTATGGCAGACCTGGACTGCTACAGCATCTGCTCAGAGCCATATATGACAAAAAACCGCCTGGCTCTAAGCCAAGCGGTTCTTTTCGCATTACATCATATGATATAAATAATGCCTTTACAATCACGTCATTCCTTTATTTAAGGAGCAACGGTTTGCATTTTTTGTTGAACTTGTTCGATCGTCAGGACTTGGTCTCCTGTTGGAATACCCACTTTAAATGTTGCTTTTTCATTGATTTTGCTGTATTGCGTGTAGCCAGTCACAGACAATTTTACGTTATCTTTTGTGGACGGATCATTGATCTCTACA
Organism: Paenibacillus sp. NRS-1782; assembly: GCF_050467685.1. Classification (NCBI taxonomy): domain Bacteria; kingdom Bacillati; phylum Bacillota; class Bacilli; order Caryophanales; family Paenibacillaceae; genus Paenibacillus; species Paenibacillus sp. NRS-1782. Next base: position 8,516 of record NZ_JBITPH010000001.1, on the reverse strand, counting down.
TTTGCATTCAGGTCTTGATACACAGGAATATCATCCTTGTTCAAGGCTGTGTTAATGTCAAACTGCTTCACTGTCAAATAGCTTTTCAACTCATCCAGCTTTTTCTTGAAATCACTGGTGTTTGTTTCTACTGCAAGTTTTGCTGCGGTAAGATATTCTTTCTTCAATTGGAACAAGCTGATGTACTCGTCTTTTGACATCACATCAATCGCTTTAGGAATGGCCTTAGTAACAAAAGTATCGACAGCTTGCTTCACGTTGTCGTTTGTCACTTTAAATTGTACGACTTGCTTAGCTTTAAGGCCTTGTGGCAATTTAGCATCCTTAGGAGCAATATCAAAGAAATACGTTGCTTGATCATACTCACCCAAAATAGCAGCAATGATTTCATTCGCAAATTTCTGCGATTTTTCCTGATCCATTGATGCAGGGTTAAATTCTTGTCCGGACTGTTTAGCCAGCTCCTGCGGATCAATGATCAGGAATTTGCCTACAACGTCCTGTGGAAGCGGGTAAAATGGAATGTTCGGAATTTTAACGTACAATTTATCCTTGGTCATAACCATTGGAATCGTGAAGCTGGTGGAAAGATCACCTTTCAAATGAATGCCCAGCGTCATTTCAGATTGTAAAGGTTCTTTTTGGTATACACCATCCAGCGTAATGTCCGCATTTTTCAGCATGCTCGTCACCATTGCACTTTGCTCGCTTGGGACGGAAGCAGATGTGATTGTCAGATCTTTAACCGTAAATTGACTTTTGGATTCATAAGAAGTCAATTTCATTGCATTAGCCGTACCGTTCGTAACAGCTTCCTTCGGTTCTAACTTCTTGCTACAACCTACTAGGGCTACCGTCAAAAGCAACACCATAGTGAGTACCAAGACGGATAACTTTTTACTCATTGTGTAGATTCTCTCCTCTCGTAATTAACCCCTTTTATAATACTAACAAAAAAATAGACACCCCCTATTTTACCGCATACTCACATTCAATGAAACACTTATTGGAAAATTTTCTTACAATAAGCACAAGGACACCCTGGTTCTTTAACCAGGGTGTCCTGTACTTCACTATATTTTTAGGCAAAAAGTCTAACTGCTTATGATCCTTCTCTGTTGTGATGGTCTACGTGATTCCGCTGCTTCACCTTTTTGGAACCAGATAGTGGCTCCTGTTGATGATTACGCTCACGCTTTTCGTTTCCTTCACCGGCGTCCTGTGCCTCGGGAACAGGAACGGCTTTAGGCTTGCTCATTTATGCATCCTCCGTTCTCAGACTATTTTTAAATACCTAAGTAAATCCGTTTATTACCATTTAAAGCAGGACTATTGATGGTGCAGGTCTTCTGTTTTATCATGGTTAAGTGCATCCTGATGACGGCGGTCATTACGATCCTGCTGCACTTGCTGTGCCTGATGACTGTTACCCGGACGCTGCTCCAAATCATCCACAATGTTAGACAGGTTTTTATCCAGTCCGTTTTTGGCTTTTGTCATGTAGCTTCCCCCTCATTCCTTCATGACTACGAATGCGTCAATGACTGTAACGTCTGAGCACACTGGTGAATATGTCGAGTGTAATCAGACACCAGCTGCTGAATGATATCTGTTCGTTCATCCACAGACTGTCCGTCCCGTTCTACATCGACCAAGCTAACCTGCACTTCCCTAGAATCTACATAAGCACATGCAAAATCAAAAGAGTACATTTGTCGGCCCTCTACCTCGATATGGATTCTTATAGTCCGGTTGTCTGCTTCATCTGCTTGTACCTGTGATTTATCCCCTGAATTCAAAAGTCTCGGCAATTGTTCCTGCCAGGCTTCTACCAGCTTTTGCTGATCTACTGTCATTTCTCGATTCATGCCAGCACCTCCACATATGATAACGTGTGAAAAAAACAGGCTTTTTATACAACAAAAAAGCCATTCTTTACGATCTCTAATCATCAGCACATAAAGGCTAATGAATCAGCTATCGTATTCGAATGGCTTGGCTCATTTATAATAATGGCGGAGAGGATGGGATTCGAACCCATGTGAGCTTGCACTCTAACGGTTTTCAAGACCGCCCCGTTATGACCGCTTCGGTACCTCTCCAGGTGGTAATTGGATAAAGTTGCTCCCCATTTAAAATAAACTCAGGCGCAACAAAATTATTTTACCACAGACTTTAAACGAATGCAATGCTTACTGTTTGGGAGCAATAACTTCTGCGCCTCGCATGTATGAACGCAGCACTTCCGGAATTACAACGCTTCCGTCCTCCTGCTGATAATTCTCCAAAATAGCAGCCACTGTGCGTCCTACAGCCAATCCTGAACCGTTCAGTGTATGTACAAATTCAGGCTTTGCTTTCGGCTCCGGTCGAAACCGGATGTTAGCACGACGCGCCTGGAAGTCCTCTGTATTGGAACAAGAAGAAATCTCACGGTACATGCCACTTTCAGGCAGCCACACTTCCAGATCATACGTTTTGGCAGACGTGAAGCCCATATCCCCGGTGCACAGTGCCAGCACACGATATGGAAGTCCGAGCAGTTGCAAAACACGCTCTGCATTGTTCGTCATTTTCTCCAGTTCCTCATAGGAGGTGTCCGGGTGGACAAGCTTAAGCATCTCTACCTTATTGAACTGATGCTGACGGATCAAGCCACGTGTATCCCTTCCTGCCGATCCTGCCTCAGAGCGGAAGCAAGAGCTGTATGCCACATAATTTTTTGGAAGCTGATCCGCGTTCATAATCTCTTCGCGGTGATAGTTCGTTACCGGAACTTCAGCCGTAGGAATGAGATAATACTCGGTATCACGCAGCTTGAACAAATCCTCTTCAAACTTCGGAAGCTGTCCCGTGCCATACAGGCTATCCCGATTCACAATGTATGGAGGCAGCATTTCCTCATAACCATGCTCACTGCTATGCAGATCCATCATAAAGTTAATCAGCGCACGCTCCAGACGTGCCCCCAGTCCTTTGTAGAACGTAAAACGGGAACCCGTCACCTTTGCTGCCGCCTCAAAATCGAGAATTTCCAGCTCCTGTGCCAGCTCCCAATGTGCTTTTGGCGTAAAAGAAAACTCGCGTGGCTCCGACCAGCGACGAATCTCTACATTATCCTCCTCCGAAGCACCTACAGGCACCGACTCATTAGGGATATTCGGAATGGACATCACCAGCTCGTCGATCTGGACCTCCAGCTCGCGCACTTGCTCATCCAATTCTTTAATACGGTCGGAAACCTGACGCATCTCAGCAATAAGGTCATCCGCATTTTCTTTATTCTTCTTCAACTTGGCTACTTCACCGGATACGACATTTCGGCGATTTTTGAGCGCTTCACTTTCCTGGAGCAACTCACGACGACGCACATCCAGATCCGTAAAGCCATTTATCAGATCCAGAGATTTGCCCCTATTTTGCAAAGCTTTTTCAACCCGACCAAGCTCATTACGTAAAATCTTTATATCTAACACAGGTAATCCCTCCTACACTACAAACCTGACTTTCCTCTATTCGCGGACCATATCCACAAAATACTGATGCAATCGGTAATCGTCCGTTAATTCCGGATGGAAGGATGAAGCCAGCAAATGACCCTGACGGGCCGCCACAATCTCGCCGTTATACTCAGACAGCACGTCTACTCCCGTTCCAACAGACTGTATTAATGGCGCGCGTATAAACACAGCACGAACCAGTTCCTCAATCCCTTTAATGTCCAAGTCTGTTTCAAAGCTTTCCCGCTGGCGACCAAAAGCATTACGTGACACCGTAATATCCATCAGTCCCAGATGCGCTTCTTCCTGTCCTTGAACCGTTTTGGCCAGCACAATCAACCCCGCACAAGTGCCGAAAATAGGCTTGCCTTGATCGGAAAACTGGCGTATAGCATCAATAAAGTCATACTTGCGCATCAGCTTGCCAATCGTCGTACTTTCACCGCCGGGAATGATAAGACCGGACAGCTCATCAAGCTGCTCGATCTTTTTCACCGCCACACACTCTGCACCCGCACGTTCAACGCTTCGTATATGCTCAGCCACAGCACCTTGCAGCGACAGAACTCCTATTTTCATGCCTGTCCCTTCCTTCTTACCAACCACGATCCTGCATGCGTTCATGCGGTGCCAGCTTGGAAATTTCAATGCCCTTCATTGGAGCGCCCAGATTCTTGGACACTTCTGCAATCAGCTTGTAGTCCGTATAATGAGTAGTCGCTTCCACGATGGCACGTGCAAATTTCTCAGGGCTATCGGATTTGAAAATACCAGAACCGACGAAGACACCATCAGCGCCCAAATGCATCATCAATGCCGCATCGGCAGGTGTTGCTACACCGCCCGCAGCAAAGTTGACCACTGGCAGCTTGCCGTGCTCATGCACTTCCAGCAACAATTCGTAAGCAACGCCAAGGTTTTTCGCTTCTGCATACAGCTCGTCCTTCGAAAGGTTTTGCACCTTGCGAATTTGGCCATTGATAAAACGCATATGGCGAACAGCTTCGACAATATTTCCGGTTCCAGGCTCACCCTTTGTACGAATCATGGATGCTCCTTCGCCGATGCGACGCAATGCTTCTCCCAGATCCTTGGCTCCGCAAACGAATGGAACGGTAAACTCTCGCTTATCGATATGGAAAACTTCATCCGCAGGCGTCAGCACTTCGCTCTCGTCGAGATAGTCAACACCCAGAGATTCCAGCACCTTCGCCTCCACAAAATGGCCGATACGAGCCTTAGCCATAACGGGAATAGAGACCACCTTCATGACCTCTTCCACAATCGTTGGGTCAGCCATACGGGCAACTCCACCAGCTGCACGGATATCTGAAGGCACCCGTTCAAGAGCCATTACCGCTGTAGCTCCTGCCGCCTCTGCAATTTTAGCCTGTTCAGCGTTCATGACATCCATGATTACGCCGCCTTTTTGCATCTCTGCCATACCTCTTTTTACACGTGAAGTTCCCGTTTCCATCTCGTTTCCTCCTGTAAGGGTTAGGTTTAGATTCTAACTTAATATTTTACCGCACAGACGCCAAATACACAATCATTTCAATCAGCAAAATACGTAAGTCAGAGCAAGAATCCTCGGCTCTATCTGTTTGGTAATCAGACGATTAGAACAGGTTTTTAATGCCCTGAAACAAATCACCGAAGAAGTTACCAATTGCCCGGAAAAGCATACGGAACCAGCCAGCCTCTTCTACAGCCGTTGTAGTTACCAGGTCAACGGTTTTCACCTGACCTTTTTCCACACCATCCGTTTTGTACGTATAACTAATCGTTCCGACTTTTGCCCCTTGCTTCAAAGGCGCTACGAGTGAGCTTTCCGGTGTAATATTGGTTGTAAACGTCACTTTAGGGTTGGCTGCGCCTTTAGGTACGACAAAGCTTACCGCATCCTTAGTCACGACAGATACTTCTGTTTCTGTGCCTTTGGATACAGGCACATTTTCGGCCCCCTTAACTACCGTCTTTGGAGCCACAACCTGCTTCACTTCAAAATTATCAAAACCATAGTTTAATACTTTAGCAGTCTCTGTAAAACGGTGTGCATTCGAGTCAGCCCCCATAACTACACTAATGAGACGCATTCCGTTGCGTTCGGCTGTTCCAGTAAAGCAGTTGCCTGCATTAGCCGTATGACCTGTTTTCATTCCATCCAGACCAGGATAAGCAAATTTTTTAAAGTTGGTTATATTCTTGTTTGCTTCCAACATCCAGTTGTAGTTAATAATCGGCGCCTTGTCCGTCGGGCGGAACTTGTACGATTGAATCGTCGTAAACCGTGTATAGTCTGGGTGATCCTTAATAATGTTCCCAGCTAGTATAGCCGCATCTCTCGCTGTCATTACGGTTTCACGATCAGCATCTGGTTGAAACCCTTTGGGCATATCGCCACGGTCTAACCCTGTAGAGTTAATAAAATACGTATTTTTCATACCCATTTTCTGAGCAGTTTCATTCATCAATTTTACAAAGTCCTGCTCGGTTCCAGACACACGCTCGGCAAGAGCTACCGTTGCATCATTAGCAGAGCCTACCGCCATGGCAATATACAGCTCTTCTACCGTATGTTGATCACCTTGAGCTAGAAAAATACGTGATCCGATGCTCTTAGCAGCATTCTCTTGAACCGTAACCTTATCCGTCCATTTGAGTTTCCCTTGCTTGACCTGCTCCGCTACGAGGTACTCTGTCATCATTTTGGTCATACTTGCTGGTGGGAGCGGCTCATCCGGGTTCATAGACAGCAATACTTGCCCTGTGGAAGGCTCAATCAAGATAGCCGAGCGCAGCGCCAGACTAGGTGGCTTAATAGAGCCTGTCCCCGTAATATTGACCGCCTCTGTTGTCGCTCCGGCGGCAAACGTAGCTACAGTCGGATCAAAATTGCCCACAACTGGTAACGCTGACATATACATCATATTAAGCACCATGAATGCTGTTACGCTCTTTTTCATCATGCTGCGTTTCTTATTTTGTTTATGATTGTTCGCTTTCAAATGAATACAAACTCCTCTCGTACCTCAACCCGATCCGCTATATATAACGAAACGGTGGATAAAGCCTTTACTAGGCTAATATAATTAATGTATTAAATTTCCGTTTTGTTTCCTCAGTTGGAGCCAATCATCAACGATACTTGTCTATTCTATCACAGGGGTATCTCTAAAAAAAGACAGGCAGAGCGAAATACGCCCTGCCTGTCGTCAAGTCTGTTACAGTTGAACTTTATAATGAATAGTTTGGTGCTTCTTTCGTAATTTGCACATCATGCGGATGGCTTTCACGTAGACCTGCACCCGTAATACGGATAAAGCTCGTATCATTGCGAAGCTCCTCAATATTAGCAGTACCGCAATATCCCATACCAGAACGAAGACCACCCAACAGCTGATGAACTGTATCAGAAAGTGGCCCTTTATAAGCGACACGTCCTTCAATGCCTTCCGGTACCAATTTCTTATCATCATCTTGGAAATAACGATCCTTACTTCCCTGCTTCATCGCAGCCATGGAACCCATACCACGATATACTTTAAAACGACGTCCTTGATAAATCTCGGATTCGCCTGGACTTTCTTCCGTACCAGCAAAAAGACTACCCAGCATTACCGCAGAAGCTCCCGCCGCAATGGCCTTCGTAATTTCACCGGAATATTTAATGCCACCGTCTGCAATAATCGGAATATTATATTCCCGTGCTACTGTCGCACAATCATAAATAGCTGTTACTTGCGGAACACCGATTCCGGCGATCACGCGTGTTGTACAGATTGAGCCTGGACCAATGCCGACTTTTACAACCGAAGCCCCGGCTTCAATCAGTTCACGCGTTCCGTCACCAGTAGCTACATTACCTGCTACAATTGTCAGATCAGGATAAGCATCACGCAATTTGCGAACCGCTTCAATAATATTAATATGATGACCGTGAGCAGAATCCACAACAATCAGATCTACACCTGCATTTACGAGTGCTTCAGTCCGATCAAACGTATCTTTGGAAATACCTACAGCCGCACCGACCAGAAGACGCCCTTGTGCATCCTTCGCTGCGTTTGGAAATTGAATAGCCTTCTCAATATCTTTAATAGTGATAAGCCCTTTGAGATAATTTTCATCATCGACCAAAGGAAGCTTTTCAATTTTATGCTTTTGCAAAATGCCTTCCGCTTCCTGCAAGGTCGTACCTACAGGTGCAGTTACCAGATTTTCCTTCGTCATAACTTCACTAATTTTAAGATTAAAATCGTGAATAAAACGAAGATCTCGGTTAGTAATAATACCCACCAGCTTATTTTCTTCGTTTACAACAGGTACGCCAGAAATACGATATTTACCCATAACAGCTTCAGCATCGGATACCAAGTGATCTGGAGTCAATGAAAATGGATTGGTGATAACACCGCTCTCTGAACGTTTTACTCTATCAACCTCTACTGCTTGCTGTTCAATCGACATATTCTTATGAATAATACCGATACCGCCTTCACGAGCCATAGCAATTGCCAAAACTGCCTCAGTAACAGTATCCATACCAGCGCTCATTAAAGGAATATTCAGTTTTACGTTATCACTCAAACGGGTCGCTACACTTACTTCTTTCGGCAGAACCACCGACTTGCGGGGTACCAGCAAAACATCGTCAAAGGTAAGGCCTTCCTTACCAAATTTATCTTCCCACACCAAGATGATCCTCCTTCAAATTGTTTAGTCTGTATTGGTCTTGTTGTCTGTCCGACATGGACAAATCAAGGCTCTCTGAAAATATATTATTGCCATCTTAGCAAAGCGGTATAGGGGTGTCAAGCCTTCCTCAGCAGCCATAACTTTTAGTATTTCCCTGTACAAACAAGTGTACTCGCAGGGAGGACATCCTTTATAATTAAGCGTTTCCAGAGAAAAAGTCGACTCTTTTATAAAAAAATAACCCGCTTGGAAAAAGACAGATTAGAGATTACATATAAGGTTCTGGAACGTAATATACAAAAAAGGACCACAATCTCA